>NZ_PXWF02000001.1 GCF_003011895.2 Massilia glaciei
CGCCCTCGCCCTCGGGCGCGCCCGGGGCGTCCTGGGCGCCCGGCTCGGGCGCGCCCTCGCCCGGCGCCGGCGCGCCGTTGATGGCGCCGTCGGCCAGCAGGCGCACCGAATGGTCGAGCGGGTCGTCGAGCCGCTCGAGCAGCGGATTGTCCGACAGCAGCTGCTCGAGCTCCTGGTGCAGCTCGAGCGTCGACAACTGCAGCAGCCGGATCGACTGCTGCAGCTGGGGCGTGAGCGCGAGGTGCTGCGAGGTCCTAAGTTGCAGGGATTGTTTCATGACCAGTCACATCCGGAAGTGTTCGCCCAGATAGACGCGCCGCACCGACTCGTTGGTGATGATGTCGTCGGGGCGGCCCGAGGCCAGCACCGCGCCCTGGTTGATGATGTAGGCGCGGTCGCAGATGCCGAGCGTCTCGCGCACGTTGTGGTCGGTGATGAGCACGCCGATGCCGCGCTCCTTGAGGAAGCGCACGATGCGCTGGATCTCGATGACGGCGATCGGGTCGACCCCGGCGAACGGCTCGTCGAGCAGCACGAAGCGCGGATTGGTCGCCAGCGCGCGCGCGATCTCGACCCGGCGCCGCTCGCCGCCCGACAGCGACAGCGCCTGGTTCTCGCGCAGCTTTTCGATCTGTAGGTCGGCCAGCAGGGTGTCGAGGCGGGCCGTGATGGCGGCCTTGCCGAGCGGCTTGCCGTCGACCTTTTGCAGCTCGAGCACGGCGCGGATGTTGTCCTCGACGGTGAGCTTGCGGAACACCGAGGCCTCCTGCGGCAGGTACGACAGGCCCAGCTCGGCGCGCCGGTGGATCGGCAGGCTCGAGATGTCGACCCCGCTGATGTCGATCGAGCCGGCGTCGGACGGCACCAGCCCGACGATCATGTAGAACGAGGTGGTCTTGCCGGCGCCGTTGGGGCCGAGCAGGCCGACCACCTCGCCGCAGCCGACCTGCAGCGAGACGTCGCGCACCACCATGCGCTTGCCGTAGGTCTTTTGCAGCCCGCGCACGATCAGCGTGGCGCCGCAGTTGCCGCCCTGCTTCGCGTGCTCGTCCATGGTCTCGGCCGCGAGCCGCGCGGCCGCGTTCTGGGTCGCCTCGCTCATGGCTTGTCCGCCGCGTCGGGGGTGGCCGGCGGGCGCGGCTTCTTGGGGGCGATGATCAGGGTGCCGCGGCCCTGGCCGGGCTTGTTGACGCCGCTCGCGTCGTTGCGCACCACGAACACCTCCTTGCGGCTGTCGTAGGAGATGAACGCGCTGTCGATCTCGTTGCTCATCGTGCCGCGGTCGAGCTGGCGGATCTGGGCGCGCGAGAACAGCTTGACGAGCTCGCTGCGGTCGTCGTATTCGATGCGCTCGGCCTGGCCCTCGACCCACAGGTCGGGCCCGCCGTCGCGCTTCTGGCGGAAGGTCGCCAGCTTGCCCGGCGCGGCCGTCAGCGTGACCGACTGGTAGCCCTCCCTGTCCTCGCGCAGGACCGCCTTCTCGGCCCGCATGACGAGCGTGCCGCGGGTGAGGACCACGTTGCCGGTGAAGGTCTTGACCTGCGAGACGTCGTCGGCGTCGAAGGTTTCGTAGGTGATCGTGATCGGCTTGTTGGAGTCGGCGCGCTCGGCCCACGCGCTGGCGGCGAGCAGGCCCATGACGGCTGCGAGTAGTAGTTTTTTCATTGGTTTGATCCTTGATTGGTCCACGCTAGCGCGGTTTTGGCGGATACACGGCGCGGCCCCGGCTGGCCATGTTCAGCGTGCGTTTGGCGTTGTCGAACGTCATGCCGGTGCCGGTGACGGTGGCGCCGCCGATCTCCATGCGCACCGGCAGCGCGGTGCGCATCAGGTCCTGGTCTGGGTACACGGTGAGCGCCTCGGTGCCCATCAAGAGGCGCTCGCCGGCCGCCGAGGCGGCCCGCTCGATCCTGACCTTGTCGAGCAAATGGACCTCGTCGTCGTCGTGCAGGATGCGCGCGCGGCGCGCCTTGATGACCATCGGCGGGCGCCCCGGCTCGAGGTTTTGCACCAGCGGCGCCTCGACGTCGGACCAGTCGCCCACCGGGCGGTGGGTCAGCTTGGCGCCCGAGATAATGTAGCGCGGCACGCCGGCCGCCGACATGCGCACGATGCTGAAGTTTTCGACGATGTAATCGGGCTCGTTCTTGTTGGCGTCGGCCTGCAGCGCCTCGCCGCTGCGGTTGACCAGCTGCAGCAGCCAGAAGCTGGCGGCGGCCAGCACCACCGCGCCGGTGACCAGGGCGATCAGGTTCCAGCGGTGCGCGGTGCGTTTGTAGACGGTGGCCATGGTGGTCAGGCGAAGTACTGCGCCAGCGCCAGGTCGTAGGTGCCCTGGGCCCGCATCAGCAGGTCGCACACCTCGCGCGCGGCGCCGCGCCCGCCGCCGGCGCGCGTGACGTAATGGGCGCGGTGCTGGACCTCGGCGTGGCCGCTCGGCACGGCGACCGCGAAGCCGACCCGCAGCAGCAGCGGCAGGTCGATCACGTCGTCGCCGATGTAGCCGCACTGTTCGGCGGTGACGCCGGTGGCCTCGAGCAGGCGGGCGAAGGCGATGCGCTTGTCGTGGATCCCCTGGTGCACATGGGCGATCCCGAGGTCGGCCGCGCGCCGCACCACGATCGGCGAATTGCGCGCGCTGATGATGGCGGTGGCCACGCCCGACTTTTGCAGCATCTGGATGCCCAGGCCGTCGAGCACGTTGAAGGTCTTGGTCGCCTCGCCGTCGGCGTTGTAGGTCAGGCTGCCGTCGGTGAGCACGCCGTCGACGTCGAAGATCATGACCTTGACGGCGGCCGCGCGCGCCATGTGGCCGGGCTCTTTGCCAAGGCCGTTCATCAAGCCGTTCATCAGATCACCTTCGCGCGCGTGAGGTCGTGGATGTGCAGCGCGCCGACCAGCCGCTCGTCGGCGTCGACCACCAGCATCTGGTTGATCCGGTACTGCTCCATGATCGCGACCGCGTCCACGGCCAGCTGGTCGGGGTGGACCCGGCGCGGGTCGGCGTGCATGACGTCGCGGATGGCGACCTTGGAAAAATCCTGGACCCGTTCGATCAGGCGCCGCAGGTCGCCGTCGGTGAACACGCCGATCGGGCGCTGGTCGGCGTCGACGATGGCGGTCATGCCCATGCCCTTCTCGGTGATCTCGAGCAGCGCCCGCGACAGCGAGACGTCGGCCGCGACCATGGGCACCGCGGCGCCGCTGCGCATGACGTCGCGCACGTGGGTGAGCAGGCGGCGGCCGAGCGCGCCGCCCGGGTGCGAGCGGGCGAAGTCCTCCTCGCGGAAACCGCGCGCGTCGAGCAGCGCGACGGCCAGCGCGTCGCCCAGCGCCAGCGTGACGGTGGTGCTGGCCGTCGGCGCCAGGTTCAGCGGGCAGGCCTCCTTGGCCACCGAGACGTCGAGGTGGACGTCGGCCAGCAGCGCCAGGCTCGAGCCGGGGTTGCCGGTCATGGCGATCAGGGGCGCGCCCATGCGCTTGACGATCGGCAGGATCGACATCAGCTCGCTCGTCTCGCCCGAGTTGGAGATGGCGATGAAGGCGTCCTGCGCGGTGACCATGCCGAGGTCGCCGTGGGCGGCCTCGGCCGGGTGCACGAACATGGCCGGGGTGCCGGTCGAGGACAGCGTGGCGGCGATCTTGCGCGCGATGTGGCCCGATTTGCCGATGCCCGAGACCACCACCCGGCCGCCGCAGGCGAGCAGCAGCCCCACCGCGTGGCCGACGCTGTCGTCGGATTCGAGGCGCACCTGCAGCGCGCGCACCGCGTCGGCCTCGATTTCGAGCGTCTCCCGGGCCAGTTGCATGGCGCGGCGGGTGATATTTGGGTCGAATTGTTTCAGCATTGTTTTTTCATCGGTTACACTCTTGGTGCAAGTATAAACGAATTGAGAAAGCAAAAAACCTGCCAGTTGCAACAAAGCGTGACGCAACCCCCTACCCACCCCTTTTTCCCTACCCCGGCTGCATGTTTTCAGGACTCGAACTGACCCTCGTATTGCTCGGCAGCGCCGTCCTCGGCGTGGTCGCCTTCCGCATGTTGCACCTGCCGCCGATGCTCGGCTACCTGGCCGTCGGCATCCTGATCGGGCCGCACGCGCTCGGCCTGGCCGACAACAACGCGACCACCCACACGCTGGCCGAGTTCGGGGTCGTGTTCCTGATGTTCTCGATCGGGCTCGAATTCTCGCTCTCGCAGCTGATGGCGATGCGGCGCGTGGTGTTCGGGCTCGGCATGGCGCAGGTGACGTCCACGATCGCGCTGACCATGCTGTTCGGCTGGGCCATCGGCCACGTGCTGCCGGCCTCGCTCAACGTCAGCTGGCAGGCCGCGTTCGTGCTGGGCGGCGCGCTGGCGATGTCGTCGACCGCCATCGTCGTGAAAATGCTCACCGAACGGCTCGAACTCGAGAGCGAGCACGGGCGCAAGATCATCGGCATCCTGCTGTTCCAGGACCTGGCCGTGGTGCCGCTGCTGATCCTGATTCCCTCGCTCGGGATCGCCCCCGAGAAGCTGGCCGAGACGCTCGCCTGGGCCGGGTTCAAGGCCGTCATCGTGCTGGTGCTGCTGCTGTTCATCGGCCAAAAGCTCATGCGCAAGTGGTTCGCGGTGGTGGTCAAGCGGCGCTCGCAGGAGCTGTTCATGCTCAACCTGCTGCTCATCACGCTGGGCGCGGCCTGGATCACCGAGCGCGCCGGCCTGTCGCTGGCGCTGGGCGCCTTCGTGGCCGGCATGCTGATCTCCGAGACCCAGTACAAGCACCAGGTCGAGGAGGACATCAAGCCGTTCCGCGACGTGCTGCTCGGGCTGTTCTTCATCACCATCGGCATGCTGCTCAACGTGCGCCTGGTGCTCGAGAACTGGTGGCTGGTGCTGCTGCTGCTGACCGGCCCGGTGCTGGTCAAGTTCGCGCTGATCGCGCTGCTGGCGCGCGCCTTCGGCTCCAACCTGGGCACCTCGATGCGCACCGGGCTGGCGCTGGCGCAGGCCGGCGAGTTCGGCTTCGTTTTGCTGAGCCTGAGCGCCGACGCCAAGCTGATCGACCCGTTCATCATCCAGCTGGTGCTCGCCTCGATGGTGCTGTCGATGCTGGTGGCGCCTTTCATGATCGAGCATTCGGACAAGATCGTGCTCAAGTTCTCGGCCAACGAATGGATGATGCAGTCGCTCCAGCTGACCCAGATCGCCAGCCGCACGATGGCCAGCCAGAAGCACGTGATCGTGGCCGGTTTCGGGCGCAGCGGGCAGACGCTGGCGACCCTGCTGGGCGAGGAGAACATACCGTACCTGGCGCTCGACCTCGACCCCGAGCGGGTGCAGGAGGCGCGCATCGCCGGCGCCAGCGTCACCTACGGCGACGCGGCCCGGCGCGAGAGCCTGATCGCGGCCGGCATCCACCGCGCCAGCGCGCTGGTGGTCACCTACGCCAACACCGCCTCGGCGCTGCGCGTGCTGCACCTGGTGCACGAGCTGGCGCCGACGCTGCCGGTGATCGTGCGCAGCCACGACGACACCGACCTCGACCTGCTCAAGAAGTCCGGCGCCACCGAGGTGGTGCCCGAGGCGCTCGAGGGCAGCCTGATGCTCGCCTCGCACGCGCTGGTGATGATGGGGGTGCCGCTGCGGCGCGTGGTGCACCGGGTGCAAAGCGCGCGCGACGAGCGCTACGCCTCGCTGCGCGGCTTCTTCCACGCCTCGAGCGACATGGGCGAGGAGGAGGAGCACATGTTCGTGCGGCTCCACTCGGTCATCATGCGCGAGGACGCCGGCGCGGTCGGCAAGAACATCGCATCGCTCGAGCTCGAAGAGGTGGGGGCCGAGGTGACCGCGCTGCGGCGCGGCAAGGAGCGCGTCGAGGTGAGCGCGCTGACCGAACTGCTGGCCGGCGACGTGGTGGTGCTGCGCGGCTCGGCCGAGGCGGTGCACCGGGCCGAGGGGCGGCTGCTGCAGTAGCGGTCCGCTTGCGTTGCGGGCGGACCTTCAGGTGCCGCCGGCGATTCCCGGCCCGCGATGGCGCCGGGCTTGGTATCTAGGGCGCCTGCAAGGGCAGCAGCATGGCGTGCTGCGTGGCCGTGTGCAGGTCGCGCCAGACCCGGTTGATGTCGCTGCGCCCGTCGGCCGCGTGCAGGCCGCAAAACGGATACAGCGTGTCGACGGCAATGCGGCCCGCCTCGACCAGCGCCAGCGACGCCGCATGCAGCGCATGCGCCTGGCCGACATCGGGCGCGGCGTCGCGGCAGACCCGCTCCCACATGGCGTCGAGCAGGAGATAGAAATGCGCGCGCGCTGCGGCGAGATCATGCCCGGCCTGGCGCACTACCCATACGACCTCCGGGATCTCCCCCAGCATGCGCCCGGCCAGCGGATGGCGCCGTCCAGCGATCAGCGGACCGGCCAGGCCCAGGAAATGCTTCGCCATGCCCGCCACGTTGGCCGCCAGCGTGACGAACGCGAGCGTGACAAACGGAAACCGGTACAACGGACCCGGCGCCGTCGCATGTTCGGGCGCGATGTCGAATCCGTGGCGCGCGCCGACCCACACGCCGTCGATGCTGAAACTGTGCGAGGCCGTGGCCCGCAATCCGATGCTGTGCCAAGTCGGCTGCATCCGCACGCTCTGCGCAGGCACGATGAAGGCGCGTATGCGCGGCCCGCCCTGCGGGTCCAGCAGGGGCCGGCCGCCTTCGCGCAGCATCGCGTTGAAGGTGTAGTGGGTGGCCAGCGGCGCGCCCGTGGCGATGTCCCATTGCCCGCCGAGCCGGTAGCCGTCGCCCTCGCGCTCGGCGTGGCCGGTCGGCGCGCCACTGCCGCCGACGCACAGGCCGGGCGTGCCGATGATCTCGCGCGCCAAATCGGGCACCAGGAAACCGGCGAACCAGGCCGCGCCCGCGCACAGGGTCACGGTCCAGCCGGTGCCGCCGTCGGCGCTGGCGATGGCCTCCTCGAGCCGCACAGCGGCGGGCAGCGCCAGCTCGGCGCCGCCGGCCGCCACCGGCGCCAGCATGGCAAGCCAACCGCGTTCATGGAGCAGGGTTTGCAGCGCCGGCGCAAGCGCCCCGGCTTCGTCGGACGGGGCGGCGTGGGCCATGATGGTTTCCGCGTCGAGTGGGGACAGCGGACCGGGGGCGAGGCGCGGGAAAGGGGTCTCGTGCATGGTGCCTATGATCGCCTGTGGCCTTGTTGAAGATGCGCTGGTCGCGACGCGCCTCGTTGTCCGCGGCGGGCCCAAGCCCACGCGATCGGTTGGAACCAGGCGCCCGGTTTGGCGGTCTTCACCGCCCCCGGTATATACTTGGCCGCGCGACACTTTACAACACCCGAGAAATTCTGACAATTCGCGCGGCGCGCCTATTCGAAAGCGCACCCGCCCAATAAAAGCCTGTTCAAACGATGAAAAATCCATGCCCCCTATGTGAAAGCCGCAAAGCCCAGCGCCGCTGCAAGCGTCAAAACAACGCAGAAATTTGCAGCCTTTGTTGCGCGAAGATTCGCAATGAGACCTGCGCCGGCTGCTCCCACTATGCCACCGCGCAACAATATGGCGCCACCCGCAGCCCGGCCGCGAGGCGGCCCGGCGGCCATTTTATCTCTGAGGCAGACGCGAGGGTGGAGACAGCCGTTGATTCCGCGTTGGAACTTGCCCAACGCGGCAAAACGAATGAGGCGTGGACGCTGCTCGCCCGGCTGACGGCAGAGCATCCTGACGACAGATACGTCTGCTACGGAATGGGAACCATGCATGCGATTTCGGGCCAGCTCAAAGAGTCCGTCAACTGGTTCGACAAGGCCATTGCCGCTTCCCCGCATTTCGTCGAGGCGCACTTCAACAAGGCCTTGTCCCATGAAAAGCTTTTGGAAGTGGGCGAGTCAATCCACGCCTACCGCAAAGTGCTGGAGTTCGCGGATCCCGGCGAGATGCCCGCCAAGCAGGCCAAATCGTTTCTGGACAGTATGGATGCCTTCATCCGACAAAGCCACGGCGTTGATTTGGACTATTATCTCGATTCCAAGTCCGAGTTCGATCGCGCCTTCAAACTCATGGAGCGCACGGATTGGGCCGGGGCCCTGGCCGGCTTTCGCGCGAGCGCGGCAATGATCGAACGCAATGCAACGCTTCACGGCAACATGGGACTCTGCCTTGCCCATTTGGGGCACAAGGCCCAGGCCTTGGCCGAGTTCGACCGCGCCCTGGAGATCGATCCGACGTATGCGGTAGCCATAACGAATCGGGTTGGCGTCGAAAACATGGAGGAAGGATTCCCCTTGGAGAGCCGCGGAATCAAAGTCGTGAACTACTCACGGGAAAAGGTTCTTGCCGAATCGAGAGAGCGGGAATAAACGCACGCCGACGCCGGGGCGAGCCGGTCGCGGTTGCCGGAGCACCTTTGGCATCGGGGTAGCATTCGGGGAAGGCGCCCGTCCGGACGCCCATCGAAACCGGTCAGAAGCTGAGAGTTTTTCGGACGTGCCCGAGCAGCGCGCCAGAAGATGGCCGATCGAGGCGCAAAGCACAGCCATAGCTCGGGCTATGGCGAGCATTTGCAACGACGAGCGGGCGCCTTCCGGCGCGATGAGCGGGCATGGTCGAAAGACTCTCAGCCTCTCAGCCCTCGTCCGCCGCGAAGCTGACCACCCGGTTGCGCCCGCCCTCCTTGGCGCGGTACAGGGCCGAGTCGGCCTGCGCAACGAGCTCCTGCGAGAGCGCCTCGATGGCGCGCTCGCGGCCGATCTCGCCGAGCGTGGCCACGCCGATCGAGACCGACACCGACACCGACGCGTCGCACGACAGCGCGAACGGCGACAAGGCCACGCTGGCGCGGATGCGCTCGGCCACCACGCCGGCGCTGTCGCCGTCGGCGTCGATCAGCAGCACCACGAACTCCTCGCCGCCGAAGCGGCCCAGCGCGTCCGACAGGCGCAGCTCGGCCTTGATGCGCGCGGCCACCTCGCGCAGCACCTCGTCGCCGCCCTGGTGGCCGGCGCTGTCGTTGACCAGCTTGAAGTGGTCGATGTCGATGTACATGCACGAGACGCGGTGGCTCTGGCGCTGGGCGCGCGCGATCTCCTCGAGCATGCGCAGGTCCATGTAGCGCCGGTTGTAGACCCCGGTCAGGGCGTCGGTCAGGCCGATGTACTTGAGCATCTCGTTGCTGATCACGTTCTCGAGGCAGATCGCGATGATCGACCCCATGTGCTCGACGAAGTCGGTGCCCATCGACGGCGTGAAGCGGACCGGGTCGACGCTGCCCAGGTTGAGGCTGCCGATCAGGCGCTTGTTGCGCAGCAGCGGCACCAGCGCGATGCTTTGCAGGCCGGCCGGCGCGTGCGGGAACATCGCCTGGTGCGCCGCCGGATGGTAGGGCCCCAGCAGCGGCTTGGGCGGCCCCGTGAACAGCGGGCTGCGGGACGGCACGAAGCCCAGCTCGGCCTCGGCCTGGACGAACACGAGGTGCGGGAAGTCGGCGAAATCGACGCCCAGCTTGTGCATGGTGCCGTGGATGTCGTCGCCGACGTCGAGCAGGGCCAGCGTCACGACGTCGAGCTCGGAGACCACCGGAAGCTGGCGGAAGATGGTGCCGACCAGGTCGGGAAAGCTGCCCGCGCCGACGATGTCGAGGTCGAAGCTATGGTGCCGGCACATGATGTCGTGGTTGCGTTCGGCCTGCTCGAGCAGATAGTCCATGCGCGCGCGCAGGGCGGCGTTCTCCTCGACCAGATCCAGCGTGACGCCCGGCTCTTGCATAGTGCTCCTTGCTTGATCGAATGGATCAGTTTGTGGCAACAAGCGCCACCTTACGCCAACTTGGCGCGCTTGCAAACGAAAACCGTGCCACACACACACACACACAGCGCCCGTCAAAAGGCAAGCGCGACCGACACCGCCTGCCCCACGAACAGGCGCTCGCCCTCGCCCTCGACGACGATCGCGTTCATGCCGAAGCAGATCTCGTCGCCCACCTGCGCCTTGCGCCGGTAGGCCTGCATGATGTCGAGCGGATCGGGGCCGCGCTCGCCGGTGGCCTGGTCGATCGAGGGCATAGGGCAGCGCCCGCAGGGCTTGACCGGCTTGAGCAACGCCGCGCCGAGGCCGAAGGTGTCCACATAATCCTCCTCGAAGGCGCCGATGCCGTCGACGACGAGGTTCGGGCGGAAGCGGTCCATCGGCAGCGCGGCGCGTCCGGCCGCGGCCAGCTTTTGGTTGACGTCGGCCAGCGAGGCGGTCCCCGCCACCAGCACCGGGTAGCCATCGGCGAAGCGGGTCGGCGCGTCGACGCCGCCGGTCCATTTGGCGCTGGCCAGGCGCGCGGCGGCGGCGTTGAAGCGCACCAGCCGGCAGGCCACGCCGAGCATCTGCGAAAACCAGGCCGCGGCGGCGTCGCCGCAATTGTCGGCCAGAACGACGTCGTCCCAGACCCGCACCTCACGCGGCGGCGCGCCGCCGGTGGCGTGCGCGGCGAGCGCGATTGCAAGCGCCGGCATGCCGGGCGCGCCAAGCTCCAGCGCGCCCTCGCGCAGCCGCGGCGTGATCAGCGCCATGCGCGGATGCGCGCGCTGGCTCAGGAAGATACCGTCGCCGTCGACGACCATCCATTCGCGGTCGCGCACGCCGTCCAGCGCCAGCCCGGCGCGCGTCAGGGTCGCCTCGGGCACCGGGATGCCGGCGCACGATTTGATTGGATAGATTATCAGTTTGGACAGGATCGCCACAAGGCCGCTCGGATGAATGCGTAATTACATATTATGACAGCAATCGTGTCCTTTTGGACACCCCGCGACCTCGGGGCATTTTCACTACTGGCGTGGGAGTTCAGACGTAAAGCGGGAAGTCTCTCCGAGCCGAACAAGAGGATTCCGAGAAACGTACAAACGCTCTGGTTTTGGGAACCACGTCGAGCCGGTGGGCCGAGCGGTTCCTGGCGGCGTGCGAGCTTGTCTTGCCCCGTGAGGCCATCGTCGCGAATCTGCTGCGCGACCTTGTGGTGAGCGGCGATCGCGTGCAGTACCTGATCGGCTAGCGGCGGCTCGATATCCCTAGCATCCAAGATTTTACGCGTGCGCCCGCACCCGCCAACGGCTCTCGCAGGCAAACACTGGCACAAGATGCGGGGCTGGCCGATCCCCACTAAGGAGTCGTTCAAAATAACTGTAACAATTGGATCGGCCCTGACGGGCGCGCTGCTGCCTCGGCGTTCTTGCAGAGCGCCCTCGTCGTCGCCATAGCTCGCTATGACTCCTTCTCGCGCCTTGCATCGCGGCGAGTAATTTGCGGTGCCCGGATTGCCTTGCAATCGGTCCCGCCAGAGCCGCCCAATTGTCACACTTATTTATTCACGGCACCTAAGTGCAAATGCTGATGGTTCAGCTACGAAGTTATTTTCTCTTGTTTTTGTCCAGGCATGAGCCTGGTTTTGGCGCAGGAATCGCCTTATTTGCATCCTCCAGCATTGTTGTGCAAGAAGCTCGAGCCAAGTTGACATTTGGATCGGTCCAACAAGTATGAATATCGTACTGTCCTGAGTAGCACTTCTCTCCCGTCAACTTCATTTTCTTGTTTTCACTAAATCCGTTTTCTTCCGCAATGGCGGCAATAGTTGTACGGCAGGCGCAAATCTGTTCTAACGTATCGATTTCGCAGCGCAACTTCGCCGTGCAGCTGGAGAGTTCCGAACTGTTCACGCTTTTGATTGAAGGCCCTTCGACGATCGGCTCGCTCTGTTCTTGCGGGGGATCGTCGTAAGTAGGTCTTACGTAGCTATGGGGAGTTGACGGTTCACTCACCTTGGAGCGTTCGGTCACGCGCGCCTTCGATTCGTCCAAATCATCATGATCTTCATTTTCAGGTTCCGCCCCCTTGGGCTGGATACGAGTGCGGCTCGATCTTGGATTGTCCGCTAGGCAGCGCCCGAGATTGATGGCCCTCATTGGGCCCGGCAAATGAGACCAGTCGCCACGCGCTCTGGAGTACAAGTCTGCCTGAATCACGCGGATGTCTGACGCATTTACCATTCTGTTCTTAACCATCGTCTGGATGGCGAAACAGTCAGCATCTTGTTCCATTCGTAGCGGATGGGTGGTGCCAAAGTTGTGACCGAGTGCATGATGGCCGCATTCATGCATATAGAAAAAGACTCTAGTTTGCGGCGCAACGGATACAAGCACGTTTTGGTTGTACCGAATCTGCGGTGTGCCATTAGGTGCTAGCATGGCGACTGCAATATCTTGGACCGAGTAATCTGAAATTGAAGCGACCGGCATATTCCTGATGTCATTGCATCCTTCGTAGGTTACCTGTGCCCACACTGAAAGGTGCATGCTATAGAGGCAGGCGAAAATGATGCTCTTCAATAGTTTCATCATGATTCCGAAAAGTGGATGAATTTCAAGAGGCCCGATCAAGGCACAATCCACCGGACTTAACGGGTCGAAACTTTAGCTTGGTTTCTGTGTCATCGGTTTATGGGGTTTTGCCCATAGGTTCATACACATCTCGCACTCGGACGTGCAACAGTGTCAATTTGACAATTCACGATTCAACAAAGTCGTTAACAATCAAACACTTGAAAATGTTGTTGTAAACTCTTGAGATTTCAGGTTTACTCTTGTCTTTTGCCTCATGGAATTATGACTGAATCGACGCACTGGACAGAAGTAGAATTTGCTGAAATTGACCTCGGAGACTGTTGGCGCCGACACCAAATTGACTCACAGCGCCGATTGCGCCTGATCCTGGCGCTGCCGTTGGGAGCCGCATGGCGCCTGCGTTTGCGCGAATTCGCCTGGGTCAACGAATTTCGGCCGCCTGGATCAATTTGGCGTCGGCGCCAACACTCGGACGTACAGGGACAAAAAAACCCCATGGTCACGGGGACGCATAGGGTTTTCGTTGTCCGCCGAAATCCGGCGGAGTCCACTGTGGAGCTTAGACGTTGAACAGGAAGTTGAGCACGTCGCCGTCTTTCACCACGTACTCCTTGCCCTCGGCGCGCATCTTGCCCGCCTCCTTGGCGCCGGCCTCACCCTTGTAGCCGATGAAGTCGTCGTAGGCGATGGTCTGGGCGCGGATGAAGCCGCGCTCGAAGTCGGTGTGGATCACGCCGGCCGCCTGCGGCGCGGTGTCGCCCACGTGGATGGTCCATGCGCGCACCTCCTTGACGCCGGCCGTGAAGTAGGTCTGCAGGCCGAGCAGCTTGTAGGCGGCGCGGATCAGGCGGTCGAGGCCCGGCTCCTCCATGCCCATGTCGGACAAAAAGGCGCCCTTGTCGGCGTCGTCGAGGTCGGCGATTTCGGATTCGATCGAGGCGCAAATCGCCACGATCGGCGCGTTCTGGCTCTTCGCGTATCCGGTCAGTTGGTCGAGCAGCGGGTTGTTGGTGAAACCGGTGTCGGACACGTTGGCCACGTACATCGCCGGCTTGGCCGTGATCAGGCACAGCGGCTTGATCAGCAGCAGCTCCTCGGCGTCGAGGCCCATCGCGCGCACCGGTTTGGCGTCGTTGAGGAACGGCATCATGCGCTCCATCACGGCCAGCAGCTTGGCGGCGTCCTTGTCGCCCGAACGCGCTTTTTTGTTCTCGCGGTGGATCGCTTTTTCCACCGTGCCCATGTCGGCCAGCGCCAACTCGGTCTGGATCACTTCGATGTCGTCGAGCGGGCTGATCTTGCCGGCCACGTGGATCACGTTGTCGTCCTCGAAGCAGCGCACCACGTTGACGATGGCGTCGGTCTCGCGGATGTGCGACAGAAACTGGTTGCCCAGGCCCTCGCCCTTCGACGCGCCCGCGACCAGGCCGGCGATGTCGACGAACTCGACGATCGCGTTGACCATGCGCTCGGGCTTGACGATGTCGGCCAGCCCCTGCATGCGCGGATCCGGCACTTCGACCACGCCCACGTTCGGCTCGATGGTGCAGAACGGGTAGTTTTCGGCCGGGATGCCGGCCTTGGTCAGGGCGTTGAAAAGGGTTGACTTGCCGACGTTAGGCAGGCCGACGATGCCGCATTGGAGACTCATGGGAAGACTTTCACTCGATGGACTGGGGCGGCGCACACACGCGTGCGGCCCGAAACCCCATATTGTACCCGTGCTGGGGCCCGGAGGCCGCAAAAAGCGGCTTTCGGGCGGGTCAGGCGCGTGCCGTGCGGCTTGGCCCCACACGCCCGGCCGCCGGCGAATTCGGATCGGCGTGGCCGCCCGACGTTTTCGCGATGATTCCCAGGCCATTCGCACAGGCGGGTGCCTGGCCCAACCTTTCTATTTATCGAGAATGCAATCGACATAGGTGGAAACAACCGCCCGCATCCGGTCGACATTGCCCAACTCGCCCGGGTACTGCCGCGCGGTGTGCTGCGCGCATTCGTCTTTTCGCTCGCTGATCTTTTTGCGGCATTCCGCCTCGCTCAGGCCATATTTGTTCCTGGCGCATGCCGCTTCGAGCTTCGGTGTGATCTTGGTGAGCGCGCTCACGTCGAGCTTGGAGGCCTGCAACGCGGTGTTGGCGAGCGCGATCCCCACCACATCGTCGGTGGCTTGCGGATTTTCCGCGCGCGCGTCGTCGGCGTGCTAGTTGCAGCCGGCCGCCGCGACAGCCGCGAAAGCAATTGCGATCAGTAGTTTGTTCACGTCATTTCCCCTTGGGCGTTCAAGAAATCGGAATACAGGAATTGCCGATAATAACATTGGAGCTGGACGCGCAAAACCGTTCAGCGCTGGGCGTTCAGGTAGCCCATCATCCAACGGTTGATCGTGTTCGCGGCCTTGAGCCTGGCGATGGTCCGGTCGAGCCTGGCGCGCAGCGCCGCCCCCTCCTTTGAACGCTTGCTGACGGCGAAATGCAGACCGATCGGGGAGTCCTCCGGCAACCGGGCGCTGATCAAATCACGCGAGGCGAACGCCTCGGCAACGCGCGGCGCGAGCAATCTCAGTCCGGCCACCACTTCGCGCTTCTCGATGAACAGGTCGCAGTTGCCGGCATGCAGTTTGCCGATGAGGGAGATATAGTTGTTGGTGCCGCTGTCGACGGGCTGTCCGCGCAGGCCGTAGCCGTCATAGGTGTTCCCGCTCAGGCTGCAAAGCCGATACGCTTTCAGGTCTTCCAGATTGGTTATGGGTATGCCCCGTGGCCAACGCCTGCGCGAGACGTAATACGCGCTCCGCATTTCCACGTAGGGCTCGGTGATGAAGAATGGCGCCGCATCGATCTGGGCGGTCGGCACGTTGATCACGATGTCGATCAATCCCAGCTCGGCCAGTTTCAGGCACCGCTTCCAGGGCAGCTTGGCGATGTGCGGCCCGCCAACCCTGGTCCCGATCGCCTCGCGCAGGATCTCGACCGCCAGCCCGCGCGGCAGCGTGCCATCTTTGTTGAATTGCGCGACGTAAAAGAATGGCGGGGATTGGACGTTCGACGCGCACACCGTGGTCGCCGCAGCCGCCGCGCACGCGCGCACGCCCACCGCGATCAGGAGAACGGCGAGCGCCAGTTCCTTGGCCGCTCGTGTCGGCGCCTGGCTTGTTCTCATCTGCCCGGACAGCGCGCGTTGCCGCCGCCGCGACAACTGCCTATTGCATCGTTCGTTCCAGGTCGGGGCGATTTCATGCATCGCCTTTGGGGACCGCCGCTGCCCCGGGTTCGGGAAGCAGCGCGTGATTGGGCCGCTGCCTTGCCACGGCCGAGGCGTATTTCACGACGAACAACCGCGCTTCGGCCAGCGTGTTCGGGTATTCCACCACCCGCATGCCGCCCCAATGCGACGGCTCGTACACGGCATAAAAACGGAAGCCGTGGGCGACCAGCAGGTTTATCTTTTCCCACTGGGCGGTGTCCTTCGACTTCGGCGCGGAGAATTTCCGGCCCAGCATGACCATCTCCCCTTTGCATTGGGGGCAGTGCTTGACCTGAAGGCTCGATGGATACTTGAACGATTTGCGGCAGCCGAGGCAGACGAAGGGAAACCGGTACGCCGTCGCCGGCGCCGATTTGGCGAAATTGGAATGATGGCGGAACTTTCCCATAAATAAATTCGACCCGGCGATCTACTGTCGCCAAGCGCCTCCTTCTTCAGACGGTGATATTCGAAAGTGCCCGCGGCGCCTTGCCAGTAGGAGTAGGCGAAGAGAAATCCCTTGGACTGAAAACCCATGAGCGCGGTGCGATAACGATGGCCGCGGCGGGCCAACATAGGGGTTTTCAGCGGTCATCGATATCTTTATATTATCTCGGCAACGCGGCCCGCCCCCCCAATACTAGCGCAATATCCCGGCCAGCCTCCAGCGACGACAAATTCGTCGATTCCGGGAACGCCGCGCGTTCAGACGGGCCTGATGCGCGACAGCTCGGGCCGCTCGGCGAACGCGGCCAATTCGTCGCGCAGCCGGGCGCCCTCGGCGATCGCGCGCCGCCAGGCCGCGCCGCGGGCGTCGTGGTCGAGCCCGTAATGATTGAAGTCCTTGCGGTCGGGCAGCTTGCCGCGCGGCAGGGTGCGCAGGAATGCGGGCGACGGCGCGGCGATGACCACGTTGTCGAGCCAGCCGCGGTTGGGGCCGCGCGCGGCGCGCCGCCAGGGCAGGCCTTTGTCGAGCCAGCCGGGCACGATGTGCTCGCCGAAATGCGGGTACAGCACCAGCTCGCCGGCGTCGGCGCCGCCGATGCGCGAGTACGGCAGCGCCAGGTTGTAGTCGATGATGCCGCCGTCCCAGTAGCTGCCCGGCGGCGCGCCGGCGATGCCGCCGACCGGCTTCATCAGCATCGGCAGGGTGCCTGAGGCGAGCAGCGCGGGGGCCAGGTTGGCGTCGCTGAGCGCGGCGAAGTGGGTCGTGAAACCGTCGAATTTTTCGCGCAGCCACGGCGCCGGGTCGCGCGCGTCGCCGATGACGACCCGCTCGAGCATATGGGCCAGCCGTTCGCGCGCGCCAAGGTTGAGCAAGGTGGCGGCCGCGAAGCCGCGCATTTCGGCGTAGCGGTGGCGCGGCGCGTCGAGCTGGCGCAGTCCGCGCACGGCCAGCAGGTGCAGCCGGTGGTGCGGATGGTTGACCACCTCGCCCGCGTGGTCGCCCAAAAAGTCGCCCAGCAACCGCTGGCACACGAGGTCGATCTCGTCGCGCGTGGGCTTGGCCGTGTAGCGCTGGTCGCAATACAGGCGGCCGAGCCGCTCGAACGCGGCGGCCGGGTCGGCGTGGCAGGCCGCGGCCAGGCGCCAGGCGCCGATCGAGGAGCCGATCAGGGTGCGTTCGCGCGGCGCGGCGGGCAGCCACTCGCCAAACAGCCATTGGTCGAGCGACTGGAAGATCAGGCCCTTGGGCCCGCCGGCGGCCGCCGGCACCACCGCCACGTCGCGCGCGCGCAGGCCGTGGCTGCGGATGTGCGCCAGCGCACGCGGGCCGGCATAGAAATTGAGGGCGTTCATCGTCGAATTATCGGCGCTGTAAAAAATAGCTTCGCGCGCGCACCCAAGCTAAACCGTGTGCAACTGCATCGTGGCCGTGTCGAACTTGCCCTCGCACACCAGCGGGACGATGCGCAGGCTCTTGTCGATCGACTCCTCGATCAGCACCTGCTCCTCCTTGCGCGGGCGGTGCAGCACGTAGTCGGCCACGGCCTGCTGCGAGGCGCTGGTGCGCGGATGGCCGATGCCGAGGCGCAAACGCCAGTAATCCTGCGTGCCGAGCGCGGCGGTGATGTCCTTGAGCCCGTTGTGGCCGCCGGCCGATCCGCCCTTCTTCATCTTGGCCAGGCCCGGCGCGATGTCGAGCTCGTCGTGGACGACCAGCACCTCGTCGGGGTTGATCTTGTAGAAGCGCGCCAGCGCGCCGACCGACTGGCCGGAGCGGTTCATGAAGGTCTGCGGCTCGAGCAGCCAGACCTCGCGGCCGGCGATGGCGCCCTTGCCCACAAAAGCGTTGAAGCGCGACTCGCGCTGCAGGCGGCAGCCCGCCAGGCTGTTGGCGAGCTGGTCGACGAGCCAGAATCCGGCGTTGTGGCGGGTTTGTTCGTATTCGGGGCCGGGGTTGCCCAGCCCGACGATGAGGCGTATTGCCATGTTGCTCTCGAAATAGTGGTGCGGTCAGTGATTATCCTAGATTCCCCAGTTGGACAGGCGCGCCTGTAGCGCAGGCACCCAAAAAGTAAAGCATTTAAATGCGAAAACATCAATGGAATACAAGTACTTATCGAAGCCAATGAGCGGTCAACTGGGGAATCTGGGATTATGGCGCAAAACGGCTCATAAAAAAAACCCGCTCAGCAGGCGCTGGCGGGCTTTTTTGTTTCGCAAGCCGCATCGCTGCGGCCGCGCGAATCACTTCTTCGGCTTGGCCGCTGCCTTGGCAGGCGCGGCTTCGGCGGTGGCGGTGGCTTCGGCGGACACGTGGCCGGCCGGTACCGACGCGGTGGCGACGGTCTGGTTGGTGCCGTGGGCGATCACGGTCACGCCTTTTGGCAGGACCAGGTCGGCGACGTGGATCGAATGGCCGACGTCGATGTTTGCCAGGTCAACGGAGATGAACTCGGGCAGGTCGGCCGGCAGGCACGACACGTCCAACTCGGACAACACGTGCGACACGATCGCGCCGTGCAGCTTGACCGCTGGCGAGACTTCGGCGTTGACGAAGTGCAGTGCGACTTTCTTGTGCACTTTGCTCGACGCGTCGACGCGCTGGAAGTCAGCGTGCAGGACCAATTGCTTGAACGCGTGCATCTGGAAGTCGCGCAGCAGCACTTGCTGGCTCTTGCCGTCGATCTCGAGGTCCAGGATCGAACCGTGGAACGCTTCTTTTTTGAGCGCGTGGTACAGGGCGTTGCCGTCCAGTGCGATCATAACCGGGGCTTCGGCGCCACCGTAGATGATGCCGGGAGTTTGCCCCGAAGTACGCAGGCGGCGGCTCGCTCCGGACCCCTGCAACGTGCGATTGAATGCGATAACTTTCATTTGAAGCTCCAAAATGTGCGGGACAAAACATCCCGCGTGGTGAACAGCCCCCGCGACCAGGGGCTCTTCGTTGTCGGGCGCAAAACTGCGCCCAAAGAAACCGGTAAAAGCACAACGGCGCTGCCAGCTTTTTAGCGGGCGCGCCGTGTGTGTTGAAAACTTTTCGCCGCCACCCCAACACCAGGGGCGGCAATCGCACAACTTGTTAGTCGATACTTGGTCGATACTTAGTCGATACTTAGTCGATGAAAAGCGACATCACCGAATCGCCCTTGCTGATGCGCTTGAAGGTCTCGGCCAGCAGCGGCGCGCAGGTCAGTTGGCGGATCTTGCTGCATGCCAGCGCGGCGGCCGACAACGGGATCGTGTCGGTGACCACCAACTCGTCGAGCGGCGAGGCCGCGATGCGGTCGATCGCCGGGCCCGACAGCACCGGGTGTGTGCAGTAGGCGACCACTTTCTTGGCGCCGCGCTCCTTGAGCACCTCGGCCGCCTTGGTCAGGGTGCCGGCGGTGTCGACCATGTCGTCCATGATCACGCAGTTGCGCCCCTCGACTTCGCCGATGATGTTCATCACCTCCGACACGTTCGCCTTGGGGCGGCGCTTGTCGATGATGGCCAGGTCGCAGCCGAGGCGCTTGGCCAGGGCCCGCGCGCGCACCACGCCGCCGACGTCGGGCGAGACCACCAGCAGGTCGTCGTAGTTGCGCTTTTGCAGGTCGCCCAGCAGGATCGGCGAGGCGTAGATGTTGTCGACCGGGATGTCGAAGAAGCCCTGGATCTGGTCCGCGTGCAAGTCCATGATCAGGACCCGCTCGACGCCGGCCTTCTCGAGCATGTTGGCGACCACCTTGGCCGAGATCGCCACGCGCGCCGAACGCGGGCGGCGGTCCTGGCGGGCGTAACCGAAGTAGGGAATGGCGGCGGTGATGCGGCCGGCCGACGCGCGCTTGAGGGCGTCGACCATGAGGATGATTTCCATCAGGCTGTCGTTGGTCGGCGCGCAGGTCGACTGCAGCACGAACACGTCTTTGCCGCGCACGTTTTCATTGATTTCGACCATCACTTCGCCGTCCGAGAACTTCGAGACGACTGCCTTGCCGAGGGGGATGCCGAGATTTTTTGCGACTCCTTCTGCCAGCGCCGGATTTGCGTTGCCGGTAAAAACCATCAGGTTTTCGTAAGCCATGGGAGTCCCAAGAGAAGAAAAGCGTTGATACTTGAAAAGTCACCCGCCGCGCGGCCGGTGATTTGCTAAAGATGGTCCGCCGGGGGAGGCACCACCATGTTCGCCTGCTGGATGCAAACCTCGCATCGACATGACAGGCTAAACGAATGGCAGGGGAAGAAGGACTCGAACCTTCGGATGCCGGAATCAAAATCCGGTGCCTTAACCAACTTGGCGATTCCCCTACGCAACTGACTGCTTGCCGTTACAGAGACGCATTTTATCGTCAAAACCAACGTCAAGCCAAATTTATTCTACATCTTGATGCGTTTGCATGACGGCCCACAAGGGGTGGCGCTGCAACGATTTTGCCTTCCAGGCTTTCCATTTGGCGGGCACTTTCGTGAGCACCGCGTCGGCTTGCGCCTCGCTGGAAAACGCGCAAAACACGCACGCCCCTGAACCGGTCATTCTCGCTTCGCCATATGCGCCCAGCCATTCGATCGCCTGTGCCACCGGCGCGAACAAACGTGACGCAACTGCCTGCAAATCATTCCTTCCAAACCCCGTCAGACCACCCCGCGTCTTCATGTGTCTGGAAAAGTCCGCTATTCTGACCGGTATCGCGTCCCTTGTCAAATCTTCCGCGCAAAATATTTCCGCGGTCGGCACGGCGACGCCCGGCTCGAGCACAACGTACCAGCAATCGGGCGCCTCGACCGCCTGCAGCGCCTCGCCCACGCCCTCGGCGAACGCGGTCTGTCCGAAGATGAAAAACGGGATGTCGGCCCCCAGCGGCAGGCTCAGCGCCATCAGCTCGCCTTGCGTGAGGCCGGCGCGCCACAGGTGGTTGAGCGCCATGAGCGCGGTGGCGGCGTCCGACGAGCCGCCGCCCAGGCCGCCGCCCATGGGCAGGATTTTTTCGATCGCGATGTCGACCCCGGGCGGCAGGCCGCCGTGGCGGCGCGCGTACTCGGCCCGCAGCAGCAGCAGCGCGCGCACGACCAGGTCGTGCTGCTCGGGCACGCCGGGCACCTCGGTGGTGCGCACGATGCGCTCGTCGTCGCGCAGGTCGAAGTGCAGCACGTCGCCGTGGTCGAGCATCTGGAACACCGTCTGCAGCAGGTGGTAGCCGTCGGCGCGGCGCCCGGTCACGTGCAAAAACAGGTTGAGCTTGGCCGGCGCCGGGCAATGGTGCAGGCGGTCGTTGGCGGCCTTGGGCGCCGTCGCCGGCCCGCCCCCCTCCGCGCCCATCGCCTCGTTGGCCATCGCCTCGTTGGCCATCACGGCTGCGGGTCGAGCACGATGCGGATCGCGAGCGCGTCGGCGCTGGCGGTCGCGCTGCGCTCGGCGTCGATGCGCCTGGGCACGGGCCGGGCCGCGTCCGGGTCCTGCCACGACACGAAGCGCAGGCGCCAGCCGTCGTCGGTGGTGACGCTGTGGCGCACCGGCGAGGCGGCGAAGCGCGCGCCGGAGGCGTCGGTCGCGTAGCCCTGCACCCAGTCGCGCAGGCCGGCCACCGGCAGCGACCAGCCCAGCGTCTGGCGCGTGAGCGAATCGATGTCGGCGGCCGCGCGCGGTGCCTGGTTGGCCTGGGTCAGCGTGGCCGAGCCGGGCGTGACGCTGATCCGCGCCACGGTCTGGCCGAGCGGCGTGGCCAGGTCGAGGTCGATGCGGCCGGGCACCTGCGCCCAGGCGAACTTGACGCTGATGGTTTCTGGGTTGCCGTCCTTCTGGTAGTTGACCGACAGGCGCCCGCCCAGGTCGATCGTTTCGCGGTACGGCGCCACCTTCGCCTGCGAGGTGTAGCTGCCCGGCGTGGCGCAAGCGGCCAGCAGGAGGCCGGCGCAGGCCAGCGTGGACAGGGTCTGGATTCTTGGGCGAAGCGTCATGGACATGGCGGGACCGGGTTGGATGGATCGATGGGGGCGGGCCCCAAGGGCCGCCGGCGAAGGCGCATATTATCGCGCACATCGCTGTCGTGTTGCGCACTCGTCAAACAAGCGCGCATGGCGGCGTCGCGATGCGCGCCCGGCAAGGGGCCCGGCAAGGCGCGCCGCCGGGCGCCGTCAAAAGCCGGGGCTGAGCCGCGCCAGCGTGCTCTTGAGCGTGTCGTTCTTCGGATCGCGCGCGCGCGCGGCCCGCCACAGGGCGCGCGCGTCGTCCTGCCGCCCCTGCTGCCACAGCACCTCGCCCAGGTGCACGCCGATGTCGGGATCGGCGCGCAGGGCGTACGCGCGCCGCAGATGCTGCTCGGCCAGAACCAGGTTGCCCATCCGGTACTGGACCCAGCCCATGCTGTCGATGATGGACGCGTCGTCGGGCGCGAGCGCGAGCGCCCTGCCGATCAGGGCCAGCGCCTCGGGCAGGCGCAGGTTGCGCTCGGCCAGCGAGTAGCCGAGCGCGTTGTAGGCGTGCTGCTTGTCGGGCGCCTGCGCGATCACGGCGCGCAGCACGCGCTCCATGACGTCGTGGCGGCCGGCCTTTTCGGCCACCAGCGCGAAGTCGTAGAGCAGGTCGGCGTCGCGCGGGAAGCGGCGCGTGCCGGCCTGCAGGGCGGCGTAGGCGGCGTCGATCTGGCCGGCCTCGCGCAGCAGGTGGGCCCTGGCCGTGACGACCCGCGCCTGCGCAGCAGGGGTCGGCGCGGCCAGGACGTCGAGCACGCCGCGCGCCTCGTCCAGCCTGCCCTGCCTGCCGATCAGTTCGGCGCGCCGCAACTGGGCCCGGAAATGCTGCTCCGGCTCGTCCGGCCCGATTTTGGCGAGCCAGCCGAGGGCGGCGTCGGGCGCGCCGCGCCGGTCGGCCAGCTGGGCCAGCATCATGAACACCTTGGCCACGTCGCGCAGCGGGTCCGGCCGCGCCGCCGAGACCTCGGTGTAGCGCAGCAGGTGGCCCTCGGCGGCGGCGTTGTCGTCGAGCTCGATCGACATGATGCCGAGCGCGTACAACACGTCGGGGTCGTCGGGCTGGTCCCCGAGCAGGGCCGCGAACTGCGCGCGCGCGCCGGCGTAGCTGCGCTGTTCGATCAGCATCTTGGCGTAGGCCAGCCGCGCCTGGCGCGCCCGCGGGTGGGCCTCGACGAAGCCGGCCAGCATGGCGGCCGCGGCGGCCGGGCCGGGCTCCACCTGCGCCAGCATCAGCAGCGCCGGTTCCGAATCGGGGTCGAGCGCGCGCGCGGCCCGCGCCTCGCGCACGGCGAGCGCGCGCT
>NZ_PXWF02000010.1 GCF_003011895.2 Massilia glaciei
TGGCGCCCGAGCCGATGGCGTTGCCTGCGCTCAGTTGCAGGCCGTTCGCCATGATGTCCACTTCGCCGTCGCCGACGAGGTCTTGGTCGACGATGCTGCCGCCGGCCACCACGCGCACGCTGCCCGCGCCGGCGGCGATCGTTTCGATCGTCACGTCGTTGCCGGTTTGCGCGGCGATGTTGCCGCCGTTGCTGACCAGGCTGGCGCCATTGGCCATCGTGATGTT
>NZ_PXWF02000100.1 GCF_003011895.2 Massilia glaciei
CCGACAAGCTGGCCGCCTGGCTGGGCGCGTTCGGCGCGGACCACCCCGGATCCGAGGCGCTGGCCCGGTCCGGACTGGCCGCCATGCTCGCGCAGCCGGCCGGCCAGATGGCGCGCGAGCGCGCCGAGTTGAACGCGCTTGACGGCGCAGAGGCGAACGCGGCGGCGGTTCTGGCCGAACGCCGCGGCCAGCGCGAGCGGCACGCGGCCGAGCTGGCGCGAACGGAGGGCGTGGAGGGCGCCGGCGCGGCGGCGGCGGCGCTCGACGCGGTGCAGGCCGAACGCGCGGCGGCGCAGGAGGCGGCGGCCGCGCTGCGCCTGCAACTGGCGCAGGACGACGCCCGCCGGGCCCAGGCCGCGTCGATCCTGGGCGAACTGGCGCAGCAGCAGGTGGTTGAGCGGCGCTGGGGCCAGCTTAGCGAGCTGATCGGATCGTCCGACGGCAAGAAATTCCGCAACTACGCGCAGCAGTTCACGCTCGACGTGCTGCTCGGCTACGCCAACAGCCACCTCGGGCAGCTGGCCAGGCGCTACCGGCTCGAGCGCGTCCCCGGCGCGGCCGGGCCCTCGCTCGGGCTGCTGGTGCGCGACCTGGACATGGGCGGCGAGGTGCGCTCGGTCAATTCGCTCTCGGGCGGCGAATCGTTTTTGGTCTCGCTGGCGCTGGCGCTGGGGCTGGCCTCGCTGTCGTCGAACCGGGTGCGGGTCGAATCGCTGTTCATCGACGAGGGCTTCGGCAGCCTCGACAGCGAGACCCTGCGCATCGCGATGGACGCGCTCGACGGCCTGCAATCGATGGGCCGCAAGGTCGGCGTGATCTCGCACGTGCAGGAGATGACGGACCGGATCGCGACGCGCATCCTGGTGCAACCGAACGGCGGCGGCACGAGCAGCGTCACCGTGCAGCAATAGCTCTGCAACAAAAAAGCCTGCCTCAATCATGAAATATTCCCAAACCGGGGTCAGACCCCAGTTACGAAATTTTCCGTAATTTTTGGTTTCCCTCCTATGAACCCAACTGGACTAGGGGAAAAATTCCGTAACCGGGGTCTGACCCCGAATGTGAATTGTTTCTTGGTTGCATGGGTGGACCGGGCCCCGTTGCCCGTTGCGCCGCCGGCGGCGCCGGGGCGGGGCGGGTGATAAAATGCGCGTTTTTCCGAACCCAGGAAGCGCCATCATGCTTAAGCCCGCCCGTACCCTCACCTTCAAGTGCGAAAAATGCGCCAAGTCCGTCAAAGTTTTCCTGCAGAAGGTCTCGGCCTGCTCGCACATCCAGCCCTACCAGGGCCTGTGCGCCTGCGGCGAACTCAAACGCCACGCCACCGGCAGCAAGGAGGCGGTCGCGTCCTACCTCGCCTCGGCCGACGGCCAATGGTCGCACCACCACTGATCGCGCACGCCCCTGTAACTTCAATCAACGCAGCATCAACGCAGCCGGCGCCCCGGCGCCTTCCCTTTTTCCGACTGAGCCCCATGCCCCGACTCCACGCCACCCGCGCCGCGCGCGCCGCCTCACCGACCCTCCCGCGGAGGCCGGCGTGACGGGCGCCGCGCCGGAAGCGGCACGCATCAGCTGGACCGAGGCGGGCGAGCAGCGTTCGGCCCGCTGGCGCTCCGAAAGCGGCATGCCGGCACCCAAAAGGGTCGTCATCGCCGACGACAAGACGCCCGCCGACCTGGCCTACCGCCTCGCCTGCGAGGGCACCGCCCTGCTCTGGCGCGGCGACTTCCAGAACGCGCGCCAGTTGCTGCAGGCGCTCGCGCGGCGCGCCGACCACAAGGGCGACAAGGGCAAGCGCGCCAAGGCGCCCAAGCCGCCCGCCAGCGCCGCCGAGGCCTTCCACCTGCACCGCCAGGCCCAGTCGCAGCGCGCCCGCACATTGGCCATGCTGCTGGTGCCGTTCGAGGCCGACTACACCATCCCGCTGCGGCGCGCGCCCGACGTCAAGCTCGTCTGCAACGAGGCCTACGGCCGCGGCGAGGAGCCGTTCGTCAGTTCGCTGCGCGAGCTGCTCGGCCTGATCGGCGCGCACGAATGGCGCAAGAACGGGGTCGAGATCGCCGCCCTCGGCGAACGCATCCATCCGCACTACGGCGTGTTCTCGCCGATCCGCGGCGAATACGTGCAACTCGTGGCCGAGGCGCCCCTGCCGCCGCGCGCGCGCCTCGCGTTCGACATCGGCACCGGCACCGGCGTGCTCGCCGCGCTGCTGGCCCGGCGCGGCCTCGCGCGCGTGCTCGCCACCGACACCGACCCGCGCGCCCTTAGCTGCGCGCGCGAGAACCTGCTGCGCCTGGACCTCGGCGCGCAGGTCGAGCTGATCGCGGCCGACCTGTTCCCGGCCGGCCGCGCCGACCTGATCGTGTGCAATCCGCCGTGGCTGCCCGGCCGCCCGAGCGCCTCGATCGAAAGCGCCATCTACGATCCCGACAGCCGCATGCTCAAGGGTTTCCTGGCCGGCCTGGCCGCCCACCTCGAGCCCGGCGGCGAGGGCTGGCTGATCCTGTCCGACCTCGCCGAGCACCTCGGACTGCGCCCGCGCGAGCAACTGCTGGCGCTGTTCGAGGCCGGCGGCCTGGCGCTGGTCGCGCGCCACGACGTGCGCCCGACCCACCCGCGCGCCAGCGACGCGGACGACCCGCTGCACGCGGCGCGCGCGGCCGAAGTGACGTCCCTGTGGCGCCTCGTGGCGAAGGCCTGATCCAGGCCCGGTGCGCGGCGCGCGCGCCGGTTTGCGCGGAGCGCTGATCTGTTATATAATCCGACTGCGGGGTGGAGCAGTCTGGCAGCTCGTCGGGCTCATAACCCGAAGGTCACAGGTTCAAATCCTGTCCCCGCAACCAAACATGCAGCAGCTAAAGCCGCCCTCCAAAACAGGAGCGCGGCTTTTTTGTTCGCCACCGCTTTTTTGTTCGCCACCGCTTTTTTGTTCGCCACCGCTTTTTTGTTCGCCACCGCTTTTTTGTTCGCCACCGCTTTTTTATTTAACGCCGCGTTCACGCCGCAAGCGCATCGCCACGCGCCGCCCCCGCCTTTGCCCTCATTCAAGCGCCTCCATTGCAAGGCCGGCCGCCAGCTGTTACAATTCGCCTGCGGGGTGGAGCAGTCTGGCAGCTCGTCGGGCTCATAACCCGAAGGTCACAGGTTCAAATCCTGTCCCCGCAACCAAACACAGTGTGAACATTGAGCCCGACTCCTGCAGCCGGGCTTTTGTTTTCTGCGGCGCCTTTTTTGCGGCGGCCGCGGCGCGCCACGGGATTTACTTGAAAGGGGGCCGCTGCCTCAAGCACCATAAGCGGCCCCGCTAGCGGCGCGCCCGGTTCCGACCGCCGCGCCGGCGCGAGAACGACATGAGAGACAAAAAAGATAACGCCACGTTTGACCTGCCCGGCTTTGGAATGGCGCCGCTCGCGCCGCTGACCGCGGCGGCCCCGCCCCAGCCGCCGTCGACGCGCACGCCGCGCCCGCGCAAGGCCGGCCTGAAGCAGGAGCAGCTCGAACTGCTCGACCCGACCGACACCAGCGGCCTGCCAGTGTGGCGGCGCGACGACAACACCGACCTGAGCGGCCTGCCGGTCTGGGCCGCGGCCTGACCCCGGCGCAACCGGCGGCGCGGCCCTCGGCGGCGCCGCGTCCGACCACCGCGCCCGCCCGCCTGTTAGACTTGGGCCGGTTCCAGTCGCCCCCATTCCGCTGCCCCCTTCCACCGCCCTTTTGCCGGCCCCGCCACCATGAATCCAATCGCCTTCTCGACCCTGCCGCTGACCGCCCCCTTCCTAGCCAACATCGACTCGCTCGGCTACCACATGATGACCACGATCCAGGAGAAGAGCCTGCCGCACGTGGTGGCCGGGCGCGACCTGATCGCCCAAGCCAAAACCGGCAGCGGCAAGACCGCCGCCTTCGGCATCGGGATCCTGCACAAGCTCAACCCGGCCTGGTTCGCGGTGCAGGGGCTGGTGCTGTGCCCGACGCGCGAACTGGCCGACCAGGTCGCCGGCGAGCTGCGCCGCCTCGCGCGCGGCGAGGGCAACATCAAGATCCTGACCCTGACCGGCGGCGCCCCGATGCGCCCGCAGATCGCCTCGCTCGAACACGGCGCCCACATCGTGGTCGGCACCCCGGGCCGGATCCGCGACCACCTCGGCCGCGGCACCTTGCAACTGAACAATGTGCAGACGCTCGTGCTCGACGAGGCCGACCGCATGACCGACATGGGCTTCTACGAGGAAATCGCCGGCATCGTCAGCGCCTGCCCTTCGCGCCGCCAGACCCTGCTGTTTTCGGCCACCTATCCCGACGACATCCGGCGCGCCACCGAATCGTTCCTGTCCAACCCGGTCGAGGTGATCGTCGAGTCGCAGCACGACGCGTCCCAGATCGAGCAGCGCTTCTACCAGATCGGCTTCGACGAGCGCGACTTGGCGGTCGGGCGCCTGCTCAAACACTTCAAGCCGGTCTCGACCCTCGCCTTCTGCAACACCAAGGTCCATTGCCGCGAGCTGGCGGCCGAACTGCGCGCCCAGGGCTTCTCGGCGCTGGCCCTGTACGGCGAACTCGAACAGCGCGAGCGCGACGAAATCCTGGTCCTGTTCGCCAACCGCAGCTGCTCGGTGCTGGTGGCCACCGACGTCGCCGCGCGCGGGCTCGACATCGCCAACCTGGGCGCCGTGATCAACGTCGACGTCTCGAAGGACACCGAGGTGCACATCCACCGCATCGGGCGCACCGGCCGCGGCAGCGAATCGGGCCTGGCGCTGTCGCTGTGCGCGCCCAACGAGAAGAAGTGGGTCAAGCTGATCGAGGAGTACCAGGGCGCGCCGGTGCGCTGGCACGCGCTGGACGAACTCGAGGACGACCTGGCCGGCGCGGCGCCGGCGCCGATGGTCACGCTGTGCATCATGGGCGGCAAAAAGGACAAGCTGCGCCCGGGCGACCTGCTCGGCGCGCTGACCGGCGACGCCGGCCTGAGCAAGGAACAGGTGGGCAAGATCAACGTGTTCGAGTTCATGACCTATGTCGCGCTCGAACGCACGGTGGCCGACAAGGCCTTCGCGCGCCTCGCCGCCGGCAACAAACTCGGGCCGGACTTCGGCAACATCAAGGGCCGCAGCTTCAAAATGCGCTTCATCGACGCCTGACCCGCGCGGCGGCGCCCGCCGCCGCCCCCCAGCGCCCCCAGCGCCCACACCACGGCGCCCACACCATAGCCGCGCCCGCGGCCGCCGCCCTATTCCCTTGTATGCAACAATGTGCAAGTATGGACGCCGGAATCATGCACACGCGCGCCAATTCTGGCATTATTGCTGGGAATAAACATCGCTATATTCGAAGGCCGTCCATTCTTGGTTGCACCACCCTATATTTCTGGTTAGTTTACGCTGATGATCAAAATCTCCGTCGCCTCGTATGACAATGTGGTCCCCTCCGTGCCCGTCTCGGCGCTGTTCGGCAGGGAACGAAAAACCATCGGACGCAGGAACGACAACTTCCTCGTCCTGCCCGATCCCGCGCACGAGGTGTCGCGCTTCCAGGCCGCGGTCTGGAGCGACAACTCGGGCCATTTCATGATCAACCTGAGCGATGCGACGCCGATCTACATCAACGGCCAGGAATTTATAGCCGGCAACGAAAGCGCGATCCGCGCTGGCGACCGCATCCTGATCGGGCGCTACCTGCTCGAGGTGCAAAAGGTGGCCGACGAGGCCGGCGACGGCGCCGAACCCCAGATCAGCACGCCCGACGCCGCCGCGGCCCAGCCGCCCCGGCAGCCCAGCGCGCCGGCCCCGGCGCCCGCCGCCGAGCCGCCGCAGGTGCTCCCGCTCGAACTGCTGGCCACCCAGGTCGAGCACACCCTCATCCTGTCGACCGACGAGGTCGCCTCCCTGATGGCGCAGGCGGCCCCGGCGGCGCAGGCGCCCCCGGCGGCCGCGCCCGACCCGCTCGAGGCCGCGTTCGTGATGCCCGAGGCCGAACCCGAACCCGAACCCGGGCCCGCCCACGCGGGCGCCGCCGGGGCGCGGGCCGACGGCGCGCCCCCCGAAAGCGCCGACCTGGCCGCGCTCAAGGCGGCCTTCCTGCGCGGCGCGCGCATCCCGCGCGACGCCATCTCGGCCGAATGGACCCCGGAGCTGATGGAGCTGCTGGGCAAGCTGATGGCCGGCTCGGTGCAGGGCGCGATCGACCTGCTGACGCTGCGCTCGCTGGTCAAGCAGGTGGTCAAGGCCGACGTCACCCAGGTGGTGGTGCGCAACAACAATCCGCTCAAGTTCTTCCCCGACAGCCAGACCGTGCTGACCCAGATGCTGCGCAAGAAGATGCCCGGCTTCATGGAGCCGCTCGAGGCGATCGACGACGCCTACCACGACCTGCGCGGCCACCAGATGGGGGTGGTCGCCGGCACCCGCGCCAGCATGGACGCGATGATGCAGCGGCTCGACCCGGACAAGCTCGACGCCGGCCTCGAGGCGCCGAGCGCGCTCGACGGCCTGATGCCGTCGCGCCGCAAGGCGATGCTGTGGGACCTCTACGTGCAGAGCTACGAGGCGATCGCCGGCGACGCCCAGGACAACTTCAAGACCCTGTTCGGCGCCGACTTCCTGGCCGCCTACGAGAAGGAAGTCGAGAACTTCAACGACCGCGCCGCGCGCCGTGGCTGAGCCGCTGGCAGCGCCGCAGGCGCACGCGCTGACGCTGTCGTGGAGCAAGGCCAGCGCGATCGGCATGCGCGAGTCCAACGAGGACGCGCTCGGCCTGGCCCAGCAGGACGACATGGCCTGCTTCGTCATGTCCGACGGCGCCGGCGGCCACCAGGGCGGCGAGGTGGCCGCGCGCACCGTGCTCGAGGCGGTGCTCGACAAATTCCTGGGCGAGTCGGCGTTCGGCACGCGCGCCCTGCTCTCGTACGTCGAGCACGCGGTGGCGGTGGTGGCCGAGGTGCGCAAGACCGAGGCCCGGCTGCGGGACATGAGCGCCACCGTGGCCACCGTCCTGCTCGACCTGAGCAACCGGCGCGCGGTCTGGGCGCACCTGGGCGACACCCGCATCTACCTGTTCCGCCAGGGCCGCCTGCGCTGCGTCACGCACGACCACAGCGTGGCCCAGCAACTGGTCGACGCCGGCTTCGCCCAGGCCGACCAGCTGCGCGGCCATCCGCACCGCAGCCTGCTGTTCGCCGCCGTCGGCGCCGAGGGCGGCACCCCGGTGGCGGTGAGCGAAGAGGTGCACCAGCTCGAGGACGGCGACGCCTTCCTGCTGTGCACCGACGGCTTCTGGGAATGGCTGCTCGAACCCGACATGGAGCGCACGCTGTCGTCGACCGGCTCGAGCGACGACTGGCTCGCCGCCATGAGCGCGATCGCCGACGCCAACGCGCAGGCCTCCGACAAGGCGCGCGACAACCATTCGGTGTACGCGATCCGGCTCCACGCGCGGGCCGGCGCGTGATGAGGCCGACCGACCTGTTCAGCGGCACCAGCGTCAACCCGCCCGGCACCGGCAGCGAGAACTGCCTGCGCATCGGCACCCGCCTCGACGACTACGAGATCACCGGCATCCTCGGCGAGGGCGGCTTCGGGATCGTCTACATCGCGTTCGACCACGCGCTCCAGCGCAGCGTCGCGATCAAGGAGTACATGCCCGGCGCGCTGGCCGCGCGCGCGGGCGACCAGAGCGTGGCGGTGCGCGCAGCGCGCCACCAGGACACCTTCAACGTCGGCCTCAAGAGCTTCATCAACGAGGCCCGCTTCCTGGCCCAGTTCGACCACCCGTCGCTGGTCAAGGTGCACCGCTTCTGGGAGCAGAACCAGACCGCCTACACCGCCATGCGCTACTACGACGGACGCACCATCAAGGACATCGTCGCGCACAACCCGGAGCTCGTCACCGACGCCTGGTGCCGCCAAGTGATGCGCCAGATCCTCGAGGCGCTCGAGATGCTGTACACGATGAACATCCTGCACCGCGACGTCTCGCCCGACAACATCATCGTGCAGGAGAACGGCGAGGCCGTGCTGCTCGACTTCGGCTCGGCGCGCCAGATCATCGGCGACATGACGCGTGGCCTGACGGTCATCCTCAAGCCCGGCTACGCGCCGATCGAACAATACTCGGGCGACGCCTCGCTCGCGCAGGGCGCCTGGACCGACATCTACGCGCTGGCCTCGCTGATGTATTTCGCGATCGTCAAAGAGGCGCCCGCGACCTCGATCGCGCGCATGGTCAAGGACCCGACCACGCCGCTGGCCGAGCGCGCGCCGGCCGGTTTCGGGGCCGACCTGCTGGCCGCCATCGACAAGGGCATGGCGGTGCTGCCGCAGGACCGGCCGCAAAGCATCGACGCCTTCCGCGCCATGCTCGGCATCGTCGTCGCGCCGAGCCAGCGTCCGCGCGCCGGCGCGGCCATGCAGCGCGCGCCGTCGGCGCGCTCGGTCGAAGCCAAACCCGAACCATCGGCCGGCGCGGCCCCGCAGGCCGCGCCGGCGCGGCCTGC
>NZ_PXWF02000101.1 GCF_003011895.2 Massilia glaciei
ACAACAGGTTGGGCTAAACAGTCACGAAAAACCTTGCTTTCCATCCTTGACAAGCGGCACGAACGATGTTTTTACATCAACTAATAAATAAACTTTCCCCTCGTTGCCATATCAGCCAAGCCTATGTTCGGCACCGCACGGACCCTAAGTTGCTGCAGAGTAAACTGCTTGTAGAAAACCAATAATTACACCTCGTCTACCAAGGATCCAAAAATGCTCCACACAAAATTAGTGCCATTCGCGCTGCTGGCCTTGAGCCACGCGGTCGCACTGGCCCAAACGCCCGGCGCCGCCGGACAATTCCAGCAAATCCCGCCGGCCCCGGTCATTCCGAAGGCCGCCCCCGAAGTGCGCATCGAGCAGGGCAAGGCCCCGGCCGCGCCCGACGACAAGGTCAAGGTGCGCGTCAACGCCCTGCTGGTCACCGGCGCGCGCGTCTACCCCGCCGCCGAACTGGTCGCGCTGGCGGGCTTTACGCCTGGCAGCGAGCTGTCGATGGCCGAACTGCTGGGCATGACCGCGAGAATCGCCGACCGCTACCACCGCGCCGGCTACTTCCTCGCGCAAGCCTATCTGCCGGCGCAGGACATCAAGGATGGCGTCGTCACGATCGCGGTCGCCGAGGGCACCTACGGCAAGATCACCGTGCGCAACCAGACCGGCGTCTCGGGCGGGCTGCTCGAGAGCCAGCTGGCCGGCCTCAACACGGGCGACACGGTCACCCGCGCCCCGCTCGACAACCGCCTGCTGCTGCTGTCGGACCTGCCGGGCGTCAACGTCAGCTCCACCCTCGTGCCGGGCGCGTCGGTCGGCTCGTCCGACCTGATCGTCGACGTCACGCCGGGCCGCAAGATCTCGGGCAACATCGAGGCCGACAACGCCGGCAGCCGCTACACCGGCCAGTACCGGATCGGCTCGACCGTCAACCTCAACGAGCCGCTCGGCATGGGCGACGTCGCCAGCCTGCGCACCTTGACCTCGGGCAAGGGGCTCAATTACGCGCGCGCGTCCTACCAGGTGCAACTGGGCAAAGCCAAGCTCGGCGTCGCCTACAGCAAACTCAAGTATGAGCTGATCAAGGAATTCAAGCCGCTCGGCGCGCACGGCACGGCCGACGTCGCCAGCATCTACGGCAGCTATCCCCTGATCCGCTCGCGCGACACCAATCTGTTCGCCCAGCTCGCCTACGACGACAAGAACTTCCACGACCGTCTGGACCTGACCGGCGCGGTCGGCGACAAAAGCGCCCAGGTGCTCATGGCCAGCCTGGTGGGCGACCACCGCGACGGCATCGGCGGCGGCGGCGCGAGCAATTTCGCGCTGACCCTGTCGAGCGGCAATCTCGACATCGAGACGCCGTCGCTGCGCGCGATCGACGCCATCACCGCGCGCAGCAACGGGCGCTACAACAAGTTCGGTTTTTCGGTGAGCCGGGTCCAGTTCCTCGGCGAGCGCTGGTCGCTGTCGGCCGCCGTCAACGGCCAGATCGCCTCCAAGAACCTCGACGTCTCCGAAAAAATGGAGCTCGGCGGCATGCACGCGGTGCGCGCCTATCCCGAGGGCGAGGCCTACGCCGACCAGGGTTACGTGATGAGCCTCGAGGCGCGCTACCTGGTCCCGCAGTTCTCGCAGTCGCAGCGCAGCCAGCTGCAGGCGCTCGCCTTCGTCGACAGCGGCAGCGTGCGGCGCGACAAGAATCCGTGGGTCGCCGGCGACAACAGCAGGACCCTGCGCGGCGCCGGCGTCGGCCTGGTCTGGTCGAAGGCCGACGACTTCATGGTGCGCGCCTACTACGCGCGCAAGCTCGGCAGCGAAATGGCGAACGCCGCGCCGGACCGCTCGGGCCGCTTCTGGGTCCAGGCCGTCAAGTATTTCTGACCAGCCGCGCAACATCGAATTCAACCGCCACACGCATACTGAATAGGAAAACACCATGAACGCCATCTACCGATCCATCTGGAACGACCAGACAGGCACTTTCGTCGCCGTGTCGGAAAACACCGCCAGCGCCGGCAAGCGCAGCTCCTCCTGCACCAGCGCGGCGCCCGGCGACGTGCGCGCCTCGATCAAGATGCTGGCGATCGCCGTCGCGATGGCGTGCGCTGCCAACGCGGCCGCCCAGACGCCGACCGGCGGCGTGGTCACCGAGGGCGCGGCCACGATCAACACCGGCACCAACAACATGGTCATCAACCAGTCGACCCAGAACGTCGTCATCGATTGGCAAAGCTTTAATATCGGGGCCGGGCAAAGCGTGCGCTTCGTGCAGCCGGGCAGCGAATCGGTCGCGCTCAACCGCGTGCTCGGCGCCGACGCGTCCGTCATCATGGGCAATCTGAGCGCGAACGGCAAGGTGTTCCTGGTCAACCCCAACGGCGTGCTGTTCGGCAAGGGCTCCTCGGTCAACGTGGGCGCCCTGCTGGCGTCCTCGCGCGACATCGGCAACGCCGATTTCATGGCCGGCAATTATAAATTCGCCGGCAGCGGCGCCGGCACCGTGCACAACGCCGGCGCCCTCGTGGCGGCCGATGGCGGCTATGTCGCGCTGCTCGGCGCCAAGGTCAGCAACGAGGGCCGCATCGCCGCCAACTTCGGCATGGTCGCCATGGCGGCGGGCAACGCGATGACGATGCAATTGTCGGGCGACAAGCTGCTCAGCGTCAGCGTCGACCAGGGCGCGCTGCAGGCGCTGGTCCAGAACGGCGGGCTGATCCAGGCCGACGGCGGCCAGGTGCTGCTGACCACCCAGGCCGCCGGCCACCTGCTGCAAACGGCGGTCAACAACACCGGCGTGATCCGCGCCCACCGGCTCGAGAACCAGGGCGGCGTGATCAAGCTGATGGGCGACATGCAGTCGGGCAGCATCAACCTCGGCGGCACGCTCGACGCGCAGGCACCCGGCGCCGGCAACGGCGGCTTCATCGAAACCTCGGCCGCGCACGTGAAGATCGGCGCCGACGCCATCGTGACCACGAGCGCGGCACAAGGCCAGACCGGCAACTGGCTGATCGATCCGGAGGACTTCACGATCGGCGGCGGCGCCAACGACAACATCTCCGGCGCCACGCTGTCGGCGCTGCTGGTGACCAACAGCGTCACGATCAGCACCTCGCCCGGCCCCAACACGGTCGTCGCCGGCGCACCGCCGGTCAGCACCTTGCACACCGGCACCGTCGGTCCCGGCGACATTTTCGTCAACCAGGCGGTCAGCTGGACGGCAAGCACGAGCCCGACCACGCTCACGCTCAACGCGGTCAGGGATGTCAACATCAACGCGGCGATCACGGCCACCAACGGCAACCTGGTCGCGTGCTGCGGGCGCGACGTCAACGTCAACGCGGCCGTGACGACCACCAACGGCAGCGTGCTGCTGGGCGCCGGACGCGATGTCAACGTGGCCGCGACGGCCGCCCTGACGACCACGGACGGCAACATGCTGCTGTGCGCGGCGGAGAATGTGAACATCGCCGCGAAGATCACCCTGACCCGCGGCAGCGCCATTCCCGCGCAGAGCCTCGGGCTGCCGCTGGGCCTGGGGCTCAGCGCCGGCAACGGCGGCACCGGCACCGGCACCGTGATCTTCGCGCCGCTCACGCCGCCCGGCGCCGTCACCGGGCCGAACGCGCCGGTGACGATCACCTACAATCCGATCAACTACACGACGCCGACCAACTTCCTGCCCCACTTCACGCTCACGGGCGGCGCCACCCTGACGCAAAAAATGCTGGTGTTCGCGGCCGGCGGCGACAAGACCGCCGATGGCGGCACCGCGACCACCCTGTCCGGCCTGAAGGGCAATCCGGTCGGCGTGACGCTGGTGGCCGGCGCGGGCGCGGCCGCCAATTTCGACAACGCCAATGTCGGTGTCGGCAAGACCATCACCCACACCGGCTACACGCTCGGCGGCGCCAACGCGGACAACTTCGCGTTGCCGGTCGCCTGTTGCGGCCCGGTTGTGGGCCGCACCACCGGCACCATTCTCGCCGCCGTGATTCCACCTGTGGTGGTGCCACCTGTGGTCGTGCCGCCTGTCGTGCCGCCGGTGGTCGTGGTGCCGCCGGTGGTCGTGGTGCCGCCGGTGATCGTGGTGCCGCCCGTGGTCGTGGTGCCGCCGGTGGTCGTGGTGCCGCCGGTGGTCGTGGTGCCGCCCGTGGTCGTGGTGCCGCCCGTGGTCGTGGTGCCGCCGGTGGTCGTTGTGCCGCCGCCGGTGGTCGTGGTGCCGCCACCGGTCGTCGTCGCACCCGCAACGACGCCGCCCGGGCTTGCACCGCCAGCCATCGAGGCGCCGCCGTCGGGACCAGTGCCTTCGGTCCTGATCGTGGCCGGCCCGAACGGTGCCCCGCCTGTGTTCGTGCTGCCGGCACCGGTCGTCGTCGCGCCGCCGGTCATCGTCGTCCCGGAGGAGGTGCCGGAAACAGTGGTGCCGGCCAACCGTCCGCCAAAGCAAGACCGCAATTAGATGGCACGCGCTGTCGACATCGGTGGGCACAGGGCAGGCGCGCAGCGCGCGCTTGCGGTCGGCATGACGGCGACCCTTTGCCTGTGCATGCTGGGACTGGCGCTCGGCGCAGGCAACGCCGCCGCCACTACCGTTGCCGCTCCCGTTGCAGCAACCGGCGACGCACCGAGACAGGCCAACTTCAAACGCGAACAGGCGTCAGCGGACGCGGTCAGCCTAGCGCAGTGGGTGCTCGCGTCGAACAACAACCGCAGCCTGTCGTTCATGATCATCGACAAGAAGGAAGCCAAGGCCTTTGTCTTTGACGGCGATGGCCAACTTGACGGCGCCACCGCCGTGCTGCTTGGCGAGGCCGTCGGCGACGACTCCGTGCCCGGCATCGGCAGCCGCAAGCTGTCGACCATCCGGGTCCACGAACGCACCACGCCGGCGGGCCGCTTCGTCGCGGCGATCGACCGCAATGTGAGCGGCAAGGACATTCTGTGGATCGATTACGGCAACGCCGTTTCGCTGCACCGGGTGGTGACCAGCGATGCCAAGGAGCGGCGCGCGCAGCGGCTGGCCTCGGCCACGTCGTCGGACAACCGCATTTCGTATGGTTGCGTCAATGTGCCGGAGAAATTCTTCGACAAGGTCGTGATTCCGGCCTTTAAGAAAACCAACGGCATCGTGTATATCCTGCCCGAGACGCGGCCGATCGGCGCCGTGTTTGCCGCCTACGACGCCGCCGTACGCAAGGCGCGCGTGGCGGCTGCAGGGCAGTAAGACTAGTAGATGAACGCGTGGCGGCCGCGTTCGCCCTCCGACAGGCCGACGAACAGGATCGCGCCGGTTTTCTCATCCCACTGAAATGGCTTTCCGTCGTACGGATTGCGTTCGTCCGCCGCCGCGAGTTGATGGCGCAGCTGCGCGGCAGGCACCGCGCGGCTGTGCAGGCCGACGGTGAGCGCGGCGAGCCGGCGCACACCCTCGAGGTCGGTCACACGCGCCGCGTAGTTGGTGAAATCGGGGATCCCCACTCTGAGGAACATATCGCCAACAGGGTTATACATCCGGTCGGGCATCGGGCCTTTTTTTGCGACCGCATCCGTGATGTTACTGGCCCGCACCAGCGCTTGGGGAAGCTGCGCATACGGCACCCGCAGCGCGTCCTCGACCGACGCGAGCACCTCGGCATACCGGTTGCTCGTGTCCTGGATCTGCATCAACGGCTTGAACACGCCGGTCGCCATTTTCCCGCCCCACGTGACATCGTATTCGCGCATAGCCTCCGGCGCATCGGTGCGCCGCAGCGCGTTTTCGGCAAACCTCAATTCCCCCGCGAACGGACGCAGCATCGACCGCTCGGCATCGGAAACGGGTGCCAGCCATTGCTGCGGCATCGCCTGCATTGCACTTTGCGCCGGGAGGCGGCGCAACGCCAACGCACCGAGCGAAAAATGCCGGTTGATGGCGGCGACGGCGATCATTTTCGATATCAGCATTTCGGATGACGCCAGGCCCAGGCGCCAGAACCGGATGTCCGCTTCCAACAAGGCTTTGACACCCGCCGCGTCGCCCTGCCCCGCCAGTGTCCACGCCTTGAGGTGCAGTAGTTTTTGGCCTTCGAACACGGGGTGAAATGCGGGCATGGGAAACCGCATGTCGTAGGGCATGTCTTCGCGCCAGGCCTGGTGTGCCAGCAATGCGCGGTAGCGTTCGAACAGCCACCGCTCCGATGCCGCCCACGCGGCGATGGTCGCTTCGCCCTTGCCGATCGCATCCACGCAGGCTTGCTCCGCCGTGCGGCAAGCATCGGACAAGGCTTGTACTTCGGGCGTGCGCGCGGCCTTGAAATTGGTGTCTGCGCCGGGCGGAACGGCGCCATCGGGGATATTCGGCAGCGCCGCCATTTGGCGCGACCAGGCGATGCGCTTCTGGCCCCATGCCCTTGGATCCTCGTTGGGGGCGACCTGGAATCCCATCAGGAATACATAGGCGTTATCGCCTTCGGCGAGCGCGGCGCGCCCGGTCGACAGCGCGGCGAGCCGGGCTGCGGCCTGGCCCACAGGCTGGTCGCGCCAATTGACCGCGAGGAGTATGAGGTAGAGGACGAGGACAAGGCCAAAGCATGCGGCGACGGCCAGCGTAAAGATTTTGAAGGCTTTCTTTGTTTGCATTTCCACGTCCCGGTTTTTATGAAGCGTTATGCATCCTTGAATAGATTGGAAACGGGACAATCAAACAACGTCGCCAATCCTTCGAGCAGATCGATGCTCAATGACTTGGTGCTGTTGTTGACGACCCTGGTCAGCTGTGAATGGGATATCTCCACGCCCATGGCATGGAGCCTGGTCCACAATTCGGTGACGAAGCGGATCTCGTGCTCGGCCATCAGGACCTGAATACGCAGGACGGCCTTTCGCGGGGCGGCCGGGGGGGCCTGGGTTTTATGTGTTTTCGATGTTTGCATGGTTTAGTCGCACCTCACTACGACAGGCGCCATGATACCGCCTTATGAGGATCGCGGTTTGCGGCTGTTGCAAATAAACCCATGCGGAAGCGATTGTTTGCATATCATGCAAATAATTTTCAATATTCGCTTGCCTTTCCATTTTCGCCATGTGAGAATGCATTCACTCGCCAACCAATTGGCGCGCACCGAAGCACCACATACAGGGATTGACCGTGAAAACAATTACGCAACCACAGATGACGACAGGACGCCAAGCGTCCGGCCTGTCGCTGCTTGCGTGCCGGTTGCCCGCTTCGTGGCTCAGCCTGTTCCAGCCAGCGCTTGAGCGGGCCATCGATGCCGCTTCGTGCTGCTTGCGCCAACCCACTCACCGCCATGATTCCCGCCAGGCTTATTTTTACGCCGCGAATTGGAAGCATGCACACACCATCCGAGGGGGAAACCCCTAGTCGAACAGGATCACTCCTCGACGACCGGCCGCAAGGTCAAGCTCAAGGGCTCGGATGTTCCGCAAGGACACCGGGCCCTTTTTGCATTTCGGGCACCGCGACAGGTGCAAACGCAGTCAAGCCCTTTCAGTTTGAGGCCGTCCCCGGACAACCCGGACCAGACGCAGTTCTTTCAGTTCTTTCACAATTCGGACAGGTAGTAAAAGCCCCGCCTGTATCGGTATTGCTCCCTCACGAGCAATACCAGTGTGGGCGGGGCGGTGCGGAAATAGCTCAACGGTAGAGCGCAACCTTGCCAAGGTTGAAGCGGGAGTTCGATCCTCCCTTTCCGCGCCATTCCACAAAGCGCTTTTGAAAAGTGCATGGCGCAGCCAGGGGCAATGTGCGCCGAGAGTCTTTGTGGAATGGCTTTGTAGGTCGTTCACAGTTCAGTTGGGGTATAGCTCAGTTGGTAGAGCAACGGACTTTGATTCCGTAGGTCCAAGGTTCGAGTCCTTGTGCCCCTGCCAGTTTTTCACATTTGTTTGCATCGGCAAGCATCTGACCATCAATGGTGGCGTTAGCTCAGTTGGTAGAGTATCGGATTGTGATTCCGAGGGTCACGGGTTCAAGCCCCGTACGTCACCCCAAAATTTGCCTGGCGCAGCTTCAATGCGGGCGCAGGCAACACGTTCACTATCTCAGTGGCGCAATGGAAGCGCAGCGGCCTCCAAAACCGAAGGTTGCAGGTTCGAGTCCTGCCTGGGATGCCAAACAATATATGTGGGGTTGCCTGAGCGGTTTAAAGGTGCGGCCTGCAAAGCCGTTGTTCATCGGTTCGAATCCGATATCCCACTCCATTTTTTTCGGACTGAGGCGCGCAAGGAAGCCGGCCTTGCAAGGCCGGCCCGTTACGCAGGGGCGCGGCAATGCCGTGCCAATTCCCTGCTTCACCCTGCAAAGCCGTTGTTCATCGGTTCGAATCCGATATCCCACTCCATTTTTCTCGCCTTAGCTCAGATGGAAGAGCGCGATGC
>NZ_PXWF02000102.1 GCF_003011895.2 Massilia glaciei
GCGAGCAGGCGCTGCTGGCCGCGCTCGGCTTCGACCCGGTCGACGCCGACACGCTGGCCGCGCGCCTCGGCAGCGCCCCGGGCGCGCTGGCGGGCCGCCTGCTGGCCCTCGAGCTCGCCGGGGGCGTGGAACGGTTGCCCGGTGGAATGTTCCAGCGGGTGGCCCGGTGAGGGCGCGCGGCACTGGTATCGAGCGGGCTTAACTGATAAAGTAGCGCCATGTTCGATATCCTGGTCTATCTCTACGAGACGTACTACCGCCCCGACGCCTGCCCCGAGCCGGCGGCGCTAGCGCGCAAGCTCTCGGCCGTCGGCTTCGACGACGACGAGATCTCCGAGGCGCTCGTGTGGCTGACCGACCTGACCGAGATGGCCGGCGCCGAGCCGCCCGCGGCCATGAGCTCGAACGGCACCCGATTCTACGTCGCGCGCGAATACGACGCCCTCGGCGCCGACGCGATCGGCTTCGTCCAGTTCCTCGAGAGCGCCAAGGTGCTCTCTCCGGTGCAGCGCGAGATCGTCATCGAGCGCGCGTTCGCGCTCAAGGAGTCGCCGGTAGGCCTGGGCAAGCTCAAGGTCATCGTGCTCATGCTGCTGTGGAGCCAGGGCAAGGAGCCCGACGCGCTCATGTTCGACGACCTGTTCGGCGACGACGAGCAGGCGCCGCGCCTGCTGCACTAGCGCGGCCTGCTTCGCCGGCCTGCCGCGCCGGCCCGGCGCCGCCCGGGCGCGCCGCATCCCCCCTTTTTTCCGTTTGCGCGGCCGGTTCCGCGCCCGCCCCAAGGCGGCCCCGTGCACGGGCCACTTGCGGATTCCCCGGCAACGCGCTTATCATTGGCCCGCAGTTTATAAGCTTAGCTATTAGCTATCAGGATGGCAAAACCGCGCAGCCCCCGGCCAAGCATGTATGATGCGCGTGCCGAACAACAGAGAGTACGACGAGAAACCTATGACAAAAACCCTCATCATCGCAGAGAAACCCTCAGTGGCGAACGATATCGCCAAGACGCTGGGCGGCTTCACCAAGCACGATGAGTACTTCGAGTCGGACCAGTACGTGCTGTCGTCGGCGGTCGGCCACCTGCTCGAGATCGCCGTGCCCGAGGAGCACGACGTCAAGCGCGGCAAGTGGAGCTTCGCCAACCTGCCGATGATCCCGCCCTACTTCGCGCTCAACCCGATCGCCAAGACCGAGGCGCGCCTGAAGGTGCTCAACCGCCTGATCAAGCGCAAGGACGTCTCGGCCCTGATCAACGCCTGCGACGCGGGCCGCGAGGGTGAGCTGATCTTCCGCCTGATCGCGCAGAACGCCAAGGCCAAGCAGCCGGTCCAGCGCCTGTGGCTGCAGTCGATGACGCCGGGCGCGATCCGCGACGGCTTCAAGAACCTGCGCTCCGACGAGGAGATGCTGCCGCTGGCCGACGCCGCGCGCTGCCGCTCCGAGGCCGACTGGCTGATCGGCATCAACGGCACCCGCGCCATGACCGCGTTCAACTCGAAGGAGGGCGGCTTCTACCTGACCACCGTTGGCCGGGTGCAGACGCCGACGCTGTCGATCGTGGTCGAGCGCGAGGAAAAGATCAAAAAATTCGTCTCGCGCGACTTCTGGGAGGTGCGCGCCGACTTCGTGTGCGCGGCCGGCGTCTACGAGGGCCGCTGGCTCGACCAAAAGCATAAAAAGGACGAGAACGACCCCGAAAAGCGCGCCGAGCGCCTCTGGAGCCGCACCGCAGCCGAATCGATCGTCACCGCCTGCCGCGGCAAGCAGGGCACCGTCACCGAGGAGAGCAAGCCGACCACCTCGATGGCGCCGGCGCTGTTCGACCTGACCAGCCTGCAGCGCGAGGCCAACGGCCGCTTCGGTTTCTCGGCCAAGAACACGCTCGGCCTGGCCCAGGCGCTGTACGAGAAGCACAAGGTGCTGACCTACCCGCGTACCGATTCGCGCCACCTGCCCGAGGACTACATCGACACCGTCAAGGAGACCATGCTCTCCCTGGCCGGCAGCAACAACTACCACCAGTTCGCCAAGCAGATCACCGCCAAGGGCTGGGTCAAGCCGAACAAGCGCATCTTCGACAACACCAAGATTTCGGACCACTTCGCGATCATCCCGACCACGGTGGCGCCGAAGAACCTGTCCGAGCCCGAGCAAAAACTCTACGACCTGGTCACGCGCCGCTTCATGGCGGTGTTCTTCCCGGCCGCCGAGTTCCAGGTCACGACCCGCTACACCGAGGTCTCGGGCCACCAGTTCAAGACCGAGGGCAAGGTCATGACCAACCCCGGCTGGCTGGCGATCTACGGCAAGGAGGCCGCCGTCGCCGGCGACGACAAGGAGGACAGCGGCATGCTGGTCGCCGTGGCCAAGGGCGAGAAGGTCCAGACCGACAAAATCACCGCCAACGGCCTGGTCACCAAGCCGCCGGCGCGCTACTCCGAGGCGACGCTGCTGTCGGCGATGGAGGGCGCGGGCAAGCTGATCGACGACGACGAGCTGCGCGACGCCATGGCCGGCAAGGGCCTGGGCACACCTGCCACGCGCGCTGCCATCATCGAGGGCCTGCTGACCGAGCGCTACCTGCTGCGCGAGGGGCGCGAGCTGATCCCGACGGCCAAGGCGGCGCAATTGATGACGCTGCTGCGCGGCCTCGGCGTCAACGAATTGACCGCGCCCGAGCTCACCGGCGAATGGGAATACAAGCTGCGCGAGATGGAAAAAGGCAAGATTTCGCGCGAGGAGTTCATGCGCGAGATCGCCCAGATGACCCAGATCATCGTCAAGCGCGCCAAGGAATACAACAACGAGACCATCCCCGGCGACTACGCGACCCTGGCCACCCCATGCCCGAACTGCGGCGGCGTGGTCAAGGAGAACTACCGCCGCTTCGCCTGCTCCAAGTGCGAATTCAACATGAGCAAGACCCCGGGCAGCCGCCAGTTCGAGATCGCCGAGGTCGAGGAGCTGCTCAAGAACCGCACCATCGGGCCGATGCAGGGCTTCCGCTCGAAGATGGGGCGCCCGTTCGCCGCCATCCTGCGCATCGTGCGCGACGAGGAGATCAAGAACTGCAAGCTCGAATTCGACTTCGGCCAGAACGACGGCGAGGGCGAGGGCGGCGAGGGCGTCGACTTCAGCGGACAGACCCCGCTCGGCCAATGCCCGAAATGCGCCGCCGGCGTGTTCGAGATGGGCCTGGCCTACGTCTGTGAAAACAGCGTCGCCAAGCCCAAGACGTGCGACTTCCGTAGCGGCCGGATCATCTTGCAGCAGGAGATTTTGCCCGAGCAGATGGTCAAGCTGCTCACGGTCGGCAAGACCGACCTGCTGCCCGGCTTTGTGTCGCCGCGCACCCGGCGCCCATTCAAGGCCTTCCTGGTCAAGGCGGACAAGCCCGACAAGCTGGGCAAGATCATCAACTTCGAGTTCGAGGAGCGCAAGGCCAAGGCGCCGGCCAAGGGCAAGGCGGCGCCGGTCGCCGACGCCGCCGATGGCGCGGCCGAGGCGGCCGAGGGCACGGCGGTGAAAAAGGCCGTGGCCAAAAAGCCCGCCGCCAAGAAGCCCGCCGCCAAGAAGCCCGCCGCCAAAAAGGCGGCGGCCAAAAAGGCGCCCACCAAGAAGGTCGCCGCGGCCGCCGAATAAAATCGGCCGCACGCGCAAAAAACCGCGTTCCCTTGCCGGGCGCGGTTTTTTTTCGTCCCTGCTTCGGATCGGGGGTGTGGAAATAGACCTTGCCGGTGATGTTGGCGCGGTCGGGCGGGGCACGAGCGAGCGCGGTCGCGGCCGCTCCGGCAACTTGCTGCGCGAGGCGGGCGGCGCGCTTGCCGGGGTGGCCTCGGTTGGGCCGATGTGCCGGAGGAAATAATGCGCCGTCCTGTCGCCTGCCATCGGCTTGAAGCCGCGCAACATCAGTCGGCGGGCGCGGGGTGTCGCTGAACAGGGCGCCGAGCGAGTCCAGTTCCGATCGGTGCGTGCGGATCCGGACACGCGCGGCCGTGCGGATCCGAACACCGCATCGGCTGGGGCTGGCGCTTTTCAACGCGCTGGCCGCGGCGCACTGGACAGAACGGCGCATGCCGCACTACACTTGGACGGTCACAACCGTCAACGCCACCCCCGCCGACCATGCTCAGTGCCGCCGCCGCAACCCGCCTGCATATTCCCGAAGGCCCGCTTCCACGGGCAAGAATCCGGTCCGCCTCCTACGATCTGTACGATCCCGATCCCGGGGCCGGAGACGGCCTCCTCGGCGAAATGCTTGAAGAGCAACGACGCAACGTGACGGCGATGAAGAAGGTCCTTGTGGTCCTCGCCGATGACGCCATCGGCGACCCGGCCGCCTTCCTGGCGCTTTCCGCCTCGTCGGCGCCGGTGGTGCGCCTCGTCCATGAAATAGCGGCATTGCCGCCCGAAGCCGGTGTTGGCCACTTCAAGCTCAAAGGCTATCTTCCGGTTCCGGTGCGCGAGGAAAACGCCATGCGGTTTGCGGCCTTGCTGCTGCTGTTCGGCGCGAGGGCGATGTTTCTGGGCGAGCGCCTTGGCCTGGGCTCGCTCCTGAGCGCGGTGGAGGCGCGCGGCTTTCGGTATGCGCCGTATCTGGCCGATGACGAGCGGCAGTTGGTGGCGGGTTTCCACACCTTCGTGCTGCCGCTGGACGATGTTTTTCTAGCCGATTCATACTACGCGTTTGTCACCGGCGTCATCGCAAAGTTCCCGCCCGGGGACAGGGCATTCGCGGCCTTGTGCGTGACGCGGGTGCTGATGATGAGTTGTGGGCGGGGCGCTTCGGAAACAGCCTGACGGGCCGCTTGCCAAGGCCGGCGCGCGGCCTCCCAACACACGTGGGGGCCGGCGCGGTTCCGGGTGTGCGGACCGGCACAGCCGGCTACTTGATCTCGACCTCGACCATATTGTCGGACGGCCGGCGGTCGATCAGCTTGTTGTCCGGGTCGATGCCGGCCCTGGCGGGGCGTCCGCGCACCGTCACCGTCAGCGCCACCGTCTTGGTGTCGACCAGGCGCCGTTCGCGCAGCAGCGGCTTGCCATCCTTGTCGTCGACCCCGAACTCGATGTAGTCGCGCAGCGGCACCTCCCTCTCGTCGCCCAGTTCGCCCGCGCTCAGCTTGGACGCGCTGGCATTGATGGTCACGTCGTAGCGGCCGTCGGCGCGCCTGACGGCCGTGGCCGCGGTGGCGCGCGTCTCGTGCAGGATGATCGACTCGAACAGGTCGTCGACCAGGTGGGCGTGCTCGGGCGGGGTGGCCCGGCGCAGCGCGTCGGTCAGCACCGTCACGTTCGGATACGGCGGGCCGCGCAGCGCATGGCGCCCGAGCAGGCCGCGCAGCGCCGCGTTGACCTTGTCCTCGCCCAGCACGTCTTGCAGCCGGTACATCGCCAGGCCGCCCTTGTGGTAGTGGATGTATGGCTGGTTCTCGTTGTGCGCCAGCGGCAGCTCCTTGCGCTCCTCGACCGCGCGGCCCATCAGATAGCGGTCGAGGCCGTAGCGCAGGAAGCGCCGCATCTTGTCGGCGCCGAAGGCCTGCTTCATCACCATCAGGGCCGAGTACTCGGCCAGCGTCTCGCTCAGCGCCGAGCTGCCGCGGGTGTCGGCGCCGACCAGCTGGTGGCCCCACCACTGGTGCGCCACCTCGTGCGCCGTGACGAAGAACGGGTAGTCGATGTCCTTCGGATTGTCGTCGTCGACCTTGGCGATGAAGCCGATGCCCTCCGAGAACGGGACCGTGCCCGGGAACGACTGCGCCTTGCGCACGTAGCGCGGGAACTCGACGATGCGCAGCAGCTTGTGCTGGTAGGGCCCGAAATTGCGCGTGTTGTAGGCCAGCGCCGACTTGACGCCGCGCACCATGCGGTCGAGGTTGAAGTCGTGCCCGGGATGGTAGTAGAGGTCGATCGAGACGTCCTGCCAGCGCTCGTGGACCACCTCGTAGCGGGCCGACTGGATCGAGTAGAAATTGAGGATCGGCTGGTCCATCCTGTAGTGGAAATAGCGGCGCCCCTTGGCGCTCCAGTCGCGCAAGAGCGTGCCCGGCGCGACCGCGATCTGGTCGGCGGCGGTGCCGACGACGGCGTCGAAACTGATCCAGTCGGCGTCGTGGGAGGCGAAATTGTTGGCCAGCCCGCGCGGGTCGTCGCGCGCGCGCATGCGTTCGCGCGGCGGCAGGCCGTGGCGCTTGCGGTCGCGCTCGTCCGAGAGCTCGCGCCGGCCGTCGTAGCCGATGCGCGGCAGCGCATCGTTGCTGAAAAAGGTGCCGTTGCCGAGCACCGGCGTGTCCATCCCCAGCCCCAGCACGCCCTTGGGCGAATACGCCACGCCGAACCCGAGCGTGACGCGCTGGCCCGGCAGCAGCGGCGTGTCGAGCCGGTAGCCGTAGAAGCCGCGTTCGCGGTCGGCCAGCAGCACGCGCGCCGGCGCGCCGAAGCGCAGCGCCAGGGCGGCCGCGCGGTCCTGCTCGATGTACACCTCGCTGATCGGCGTGGCGCCCTTGTTCTCGAGCACATAGCTGCCCCGGACCGACATGCTGCGCCGCGCCGGCTCGAGCTCGAGCGCCAGCTTGACGCCGGTGATGCGCGGCTGCGGCAGCGCCGCCAGCTTGCTGTAGCGCCGCTCGAATTCGGCGCGCCCGGCGTCCGCGCCCCAGCTCGTCAAAAAGCTGTTGGCCACGTGCAGGTTGTAGTACAGCAGGCCGCCGGCGCCGGCGAACACGGCCAGGCCGAGCCCGAAGGTGCCCAGCACCGGCAGGCTCAGGTTGCGGCGCGCCAGCCGCAGCCGGCTGCCCAGCTCGGCGTTGCGCCCGCGCGGCCAGAACACCAGCGAGAGCACCAACAGCATCAGCGCCAGTCCGGCCCAGTAGAGCATGAACCAGCGCTCTCGCGGCAGGTGGTGGCCGTAGCCGTTCATCGCCGAATAGATGAACTCGGGCGAGGCGCCGTACAGCAGCATCGGATGGTCGAGGCCGAGCGTGTCGAAGGTGATCGTGGCCGCGTAGTACAGGATCATGACGAAGTAGGCCATGAACTTCTGGTTGACCAGCACCTGCACCGCGATCGCGAGCACGGCCAAGAGCGCGTAGCGCGGCAGCTCGATCAGGTACAGCGTTTGCAGGTAGAGCCCGGGGTCGAGGTTGAAGTTGCCGTGGAATAGCTGGATGAGCATTCCGCACAGCATGACCAGGCCCAGCAGCGCAGCCTGCAGCCCGACCAGGGCGAGCAGCTTCGAGAGCAGCGGCAGCCAGCCCGGCACCGGCAGCGCGTCGAACATCTGGTCGGTGCGCGCCTCGCGCTCGCGCCAGACCAGCTCGCCCGCGTAGAGGGTCGTGATGATCAGCAAAAACAGCGCGAAGGTGCCGTTGACCTCCTCGAGCACGATGTAGCTCATCGCATGGGTGTTGGTGCCGTACATAGAGCCCATGTTGAGCGCGCCGGCGAAGATGGTGAGTACGCCGGCCAGCACGATGGCGACAAAATAGATGTTCTTGACCGTTTCGCGCAGGTTAAGCCAGCTCGAGCGCAGCAGCAGCAGCGCCAGGCCGCGGCGCGCGAAGTCGGGCCGCTCGCGGGTGGCGCCGGCCGCGTGCGAGAGCTGCCTGGCGGCGTCCTCGCCCTCGTTGCCGCGCACGGCGCGCAGCTCGTCCGCGCCGGTGTAATGGAAGCGCCAGTAGCCGAGCCCGAGCACCACGAGGGCGAAGCCGGCCCAGATCAGGCGGTTCGCCAGCAGCACGCCCTCGAACGGGATCGCGCGCGTGTTGCGCTCGGCGATCGACCAGTATTCGGTGAGGCGGATCAGCGCCGTCGTGCCGAACGGGTCCATGAGGGCGGCGAGCGTCTTGTAGTCGAGGTCGCGCGCCAGCCGGGGCGCGACGATGTAGCCGATCATCATCACCACGCTGGCCACGTAGACCGGCACCATGCGCCGCGTGAGCGCGGCGAGCACGAAGAAGATGGCGCCGAAGATGAACAGGTTCGGCAGCACGATGTGCAGGTAGGGGCGCAGGTAGTTGGACAGGCCGCCGGGGCCGATGCGGGTCGGGTCGACGCCCGGGATCAGGGTGCCGAGCCCGAGCCCGAGCGCGATGCTCGAGAAGATCACGGCCAGCGCGCAGTAGGCCCCGAGGAAGCGCCCGAACACGTATTCGCGCTTGGCGATCGGGGCGCTGAAGAAGAACGGGTGCGTCCCGTGCTCGAAATCCTGCTGCACCGAGCGCCCCATCATGGCGGCCATGATGACCACGCCGAAGCAGCCCAGCAGCGCCACGGCCAGCTCGAGCGAGCGCGGCGCGTTGATGAACACGCGCCCGCCGAAGGTCACGCTGGCGCCCTTGAACACGCCGCCGGCGACGGCCGTCCACAGCAGCGCCAGCGCCAGGAAGACGGCGAAGTAGACCCAGGTCGAGACCAGCCGCAGGCGCTGGCGGGCCTCGAAGCGGGCGATGGCGAGCAGGGCCGGCATCAGCGGGCCAGTGCCAGCGCCTGGTGGCGTCCGGCGATGGTGGCGAAATAGACGTCCTCGAGGTCGTGCCGGGCCGGCGCGAAGCCGTCGCCGGGGTCGCGCTCGGCGTACACGTGGATCAGGGTGCGGCCCGTGAGCAGGCGGGTCGAGATGACCGCGTGCGCGTGCTGGAACGCGGCCAGCTCGTGCTTGGAGACGAAGCGCGCCCAGATCTTGCCGTCGAGCGCGTCGATGAGCTTTTGCGGTTCGCCGCACAGCAGCACGTTGCCCTTGTTGATGATCGCCATGTTGGCGCACAGGTCGGCCACGTCGGACACGATGTGGGTCGACAGCAGCACCGTCTTGTCCTGGCCCAGGTCGGACAGCAGGTTGTGGAAGCGCACCCGCTCCTGCGGGTCGAGGCCGGCGGTGGGCTCGTCGACGATGATCAGCTGCGGGTCGCCCAGCAGGGCCTGGGCGATGCCGAAGCGCTGGCGCATGCCGCCCGAAAAGCCGCCCAGGCGCTGGTTGCGCACCTCGAACAGGTTGGTCTGCTGGAGCAGGCCGTCGACCACCTCGCGCCGGCGCCCCTTGTGCGAGAGGCCCTTGAGCATGGCGAAATGGTCGAGCATCTCGTGGGCGGTCACCTTCGGGTACAGGCCGAAGTCCTGCGGCAGGTAGCCGAGCAGGCGGCGCACCGCGTCCTTTTCGTCGAGCACGTCGATGTCGTCGAGGAACACCGAGCCGGAATCACATTCCTGCAGGGTCGCCAGGGTCCGCATCAGGGTCGACTTGCCGGCGCCGTTGGGGCCGAGCAGCCCGAACATCCCCTTCGGAATGGTCAGGCTGACCTTGTCGAGGGCCACCACGCCGTTGGCGTAGGTCTTTGACAAGTTTCGGATGCGTAATTCCATGCGGTACTCCTGATTCTGTGGCCCGGCCAAGCGCCGGCGCGCGCGCGCCGGCCGGCTTGATCGGCACTTGCATTGTATTAAATTCGTGGCGTGCCGTGCGGCGTCTTGCGACGCACGGCATTCTGGCCGCCCCAGAGTGCAAAAACGGGGGAGCGGGGCGCGCGCCAGTGCGAGCGCCAGTGCGATCCTACGCGAGGGGCGGGCTTTCCGTCCAGTTTGCTTGTGCGGGGCGGCCGGTTCGGGCCGCCGGCGCGCCCGAGCCGGGCCGGGCTTGTCAATACGCCGGCGCGGGCACCGGCGCGGGCGGCCTGCCGCCGCCGGCGCGGCCGGGCCCTGCGGATGCCCGCGCCGGGTCCGTCAGGTCGCGGGGTCTTGTCCGATCAGCAATTCGGTCTCGCCGATCCAGGCGTGCGGCGGCACCGCCATGTTGGTCGGCGCGGGCACGTTGCGGAACACGCGCCCGGCCAATCGGGCCCGAGTCCGAGCCCGGCCCCGGCCCCGGGTTCGGGCCGGAAGCTCGGGATGCAGCCGAGATGGGTGCAGATGGCGGTGAGCACGAGGAACGGCGGCCGGACCGCGCGCACCGGGTTGCTGGCGTACGGGGGTTGCTCGGACTGCGCCGAGAGCGGGTCGGCCAGCGCCGGGTCGTGGCCCGCCAGCGAGGCGAGCATGGGCGCGCTGCGGTGCAGCACGAAGATCGGGCGTCCGCGCCACTCGATCGTGGCGAGCGCGCCCGGGGCCATGCCGGCCACGTCTAGCTCGACCGGGGCGCCGGCCGCGCGCGCCCGCTCGCTCGGCGTCAGGCTGGCCACGAACGGGATCGCGGTGGCGACCAGGCCGATGCCGCCCACGCCGATCGTGGTGATGGTCAGGAACTTCCTGCGCTTCATGTGGGGTGTCTGGTCCATGTGCCGCCTCGCCGCTTGGTTCTGGTGTCCGACCTCCTTTGACCGGCAAAGCGGCCCGGTGTTGCGGTCTATGCAAGAATGTATGGCGCGGGCCTCCTCCATGCATTTTTGAATAGCCGACGTTTGCCATGGGGCGCCGGAAATGTGGATAATGGTCGCCATGGATAGTGTCATCAAAGAGAATGTGATCAAAGGCGGCGTCATCAACGACGGCGTCATCAGGGACGGCGTGCTCGCCGTCGCGCGCCGCGGGCGCACCAGCGCCGAGGCGCTCGGCTATTTCCGTCTCGCGCTCGGCCTGCATTACTTGGCCGGGCTGGTCACGCCCGAGACGCTCGACTTCAAGCAGATCGACCGCCGCTACAACCGCCTCATCTACCAGTTGATCGGCGGCGGCCACAGCATCACGAGCGTGCTCCAGTTCATGAGCGGCGAAAAGGTCGTGCCCGTGCTCGAGTGCGCGCGCTTCCACGCGGCGTTCGCCCAATTCTGCCCCGGCGTGCCTGTTGCGACCATTCCATTCCTGCTCTCGCTCAACCTCGGCGTGGCCAAGAACATTTCGCGCATCGACATCGGCGGGCCCGTGCTCGACTGGATCGAACGCCACACCCCGGCGCCGGCCAGCGCGCCGCCCGCTTCCGATGCATGAACCGTCAATGCATAGACCCGATGCATAAACCCTTACCGAAAGCCGCCATGTCCGAGATCCGCACCTTCAACCCGCTCGACCGCCTCATTTCCGGCGTGGACCAGGCGCTGCGCGTGATCGCTGGCGTCGCCTCGGCCTCGCGCCCGAACCCGGCCGCGCACGCCGACGACGCCAAGCTCGACCCGGCCGAGCAGCGCCACGCCGCCGGCCTGATGCGGGTCAACCACGTCGGCGAGGTGTGCGCCCAGGCGCTCTACAGCGCGCAGGCCCGGTACGCGCGCAGCGAGGACCTGCGGGTGCAGTTCCGGCAGGCCGGGCGCGAGGAGGAGGACCACCTGGCCTGGACCGCGCAGCGCCTGCGCGAGCTCGGCTCGCAGCCGAGCCTGCTCAACCCGCTCTGGTATGCGGGCGCGTACGCGATGGGGACGGTGGCGGCGCATCTGGGCGACGCGCGCAGCTTGGGCTTCGTGATGGAGACCGAGCGCCAGGTCGAGGCGCACCTCGAGAGCCACATGTCGCTGCTGCCGGCGCAGGACGCGAAGTCGCGCGCGATCGTGTCGCAGATGCGCGCCGACGAGGCCGCGCACGGCGCGGCCGCCAAGGACATGGGCGGGCTCGAGGCGCCGGCGCCGGTCAAGCTGGCGATGACGGCGATGGCGCGCGTGATGACGGGCACGGCGTATTACATCTAGTGTCCTGAACCCGCGCGGCCCGGTCCACGCGGGCCTGACCAACAAGATGTTCCACGCCAATCCGAAGAAAAGGCGGAAGCGGCAAGCGCCCGGAAGGCCTTGCCGCTTTTTTCTTGCTCGACCGGAAAACCGGGGTCAGACCCCGGTTTCGGAATGGCGGCCTCAGCCCTCGACTATCTCGAACGAGCGCGTGATCTCGGCCGTGTTGACGAGCATGATCGAGGCCGAGCAGTACTTATCGGGCCGGAAAACCGGGGTCAGACCCCGGTTTCGGAATGGCGGCCTTAGCCCTCGACGATCTCGAACGAGTGCGTGATCTCGGCCGTCTTGGCGAGCTTGATTGAGGCCGAGCAGTACTTGTCGGACCGGAAAACCGGGGTCAGACCCCGGTTTCGGAATGGCGGCCTCAGCCCTCGACGATCTCGAACGAGTGCGTGATCTCCGCCGTCTTGGCGAGCATGATCGAGGCCGAGCAGTATTTGTCGTGCGACAGGCTCACGGCGCGCTCGACCGTGGTCTCCTTGAGGCTCTTGCCGGTGACCGTGAAGTGGAAGTGGATCTTGGTGAACACCTTCGGATCGGTCTCGGCGCGTTCGGCCTTGAGCGTGACGTCGCAGCCGCGCACGTCCTCTCGCCCGCGCTTGAGGATCAACACGACATCGTAGGCGGTGCAGCCGCCGGTGCCGAGCAACACCATCTCCATCGGCCGCGGCGCGAGATTGTGGCCTCCGCCCTCGGGCGCGCCATCCATGCTGACCATGTGGCCCGACCCGGTCTGGGCCCGGAAACTCATGCCCGACGGGCCGTTCCAGCTGACTTTGACTTCCATCGCTACTCCGTAAACAGGGGTTGGGGTGTTGGATATGTGTTGGGGTTGTCCGTGGTCCATTGTAAGCGAGCCGGCCGCGCCTTGCCAGGCGCGGCCGCAATGGGCGCCGGGCCGGGCCGGGCCGCGCCGCCCGCTACACCGCCCGCTACACCGTCAGCACATAGCGCTCGCTCTTCATGCGCCAGCTGGCCCAGCCGATGCAGGCGAGCGCGATCAGCAGCGACGAGCCGAAGGTGAGGATGAACGGCATCGCGCCGATCTCCTGGCCCTTGGCCAGTTCGCGCAGCAGGGTCTGGTTCGACAGCACCGGCACCAGGTACATCCAGGTCGCGGTCTTGAGCTCGAGCATCGGCACCACGACCATCGGCACCATCGGCAGCATGACGGCGAAGCTGACCGTGCTTTGCGCCTCCTTGAACGACTTGGCGTTCATCGCCAGCGCGATCTCGAACGCGGCCGCGAACAACGACAGCGGGATGGTGGCGATGCACACGAACACCAGGTCGACCGAGGACAGGCGCCACGACATGCCGATCTCCTCGAGCGGCAGCCATTTGAGCACCCCGTGCGCCATGCCCAGCTCGAGCGTGATGCCGATCACCGACAGCGCCCCGGCGGCGAGCCATTTGCCGACGATCAAGTCGACCGGGCGCGCCGGCTGGGCCAGCAACACCTCGAGCGAGCGGCGCTCGCGCTCGCCCGCGGTGCTGTCGACCGCGCTGCTCAGGCAAAAGATGAAGGCGGGGATGAAGAAGCTGCCCAGCATGGCGCCGATGAAGGTGGCCGAGCGCGAGGCGTTGGTGCCGGTGTCGTAGCGCTGCACCTGCACCGGCGCGAGCGTGGCCGGCGAGACCCCGTGCGCGAGCAGGCGCGCGCCGGCGATGCTGTTGCCGTAGTTGCGCAGCACCTCCTCGACGTCGCGCGTCTTGCGCCCGCTGTCGCTGGCCGAGTCGAACCAGAGGTCGATCCGGGCCGGGCGCATGGCCGCGTAGGTGTCGCCGAACTTGTCGCCGAGCCTGAGCACGGCGACCACCTTCTTGTCGCGCAGCACGTTCGTGATGGCCTCGTCCGTCATCGGGCCGCTCTCGGTCACGTTGACGTTCTTTTGCTTGAGCAGGGACATCAGCGTCGGCGCCTGCTGGCCGCCGATAACGATCACCTCGATGCCCTCGCGCTCCGGGGTCGTGGTGCGGTCGATCAGCTTGCCCAGGCCCAAGCCTACCATGGCCGGGTACATCACGACGAACAGCGCGAGCAGGCCGAGCGCGCGCTTGTCGCGCAGCGTCTCGCGGAACTCCTTGATGAAGACGACGAGGAATTTGGGTTTCATCCAGTGTTTCATGCGATTCCTTCTTCGGTGCCGACCAGGCTGACAAATGCATCCTCGAGGCTGGCGATGCCGGTGCGCTCGCACAGTTCCCGGGGCGAGCCCTGGGCCACCGTGAACCCCTTGGCGATGACGATCACGTCGTCGCACAGGTGGGTCACCTCCTGCATCACGTGGGTCGCCATGATCACGCAGCAACCGTCGGCGCGCAGCGCCTCGAGCGCGCGCCGCACCGCGCGCGTGGCCATCACGTCGAGCCCGCGGCTCGGCTCGTCGAGCAGCAGGTGGCGCGGCCGGTGCAGCAGCGTGCGCGCCAGCGCGACCTTGATGCGCTGGCCCTGCGAGAAGCCCTTGGAGCGGCGCTCGATGATGTCCCCGAGGTCGAGCAGTTCGGTGACCTCCCTGGTGCGCAGCGCGATGTCGGCGCGCGTCATGCCGTTCAGTTCGCCGAAATAGGCGAGGTATTCGCGCGTCGACAATCGCTCGTAGAGGCCGAACTGGTCGGTCAGGAAGCCGATGTTCTTGCGCACCGCCATCGGATCGACGGCCGGGTCGACGCCGTCGATGGCGATGCTGCCGCGGTCGCGCCTGAGCAGGCCCACGAGCAGGCGCAGCAGGGTGGTCTTGCCGGCCCCGTTGGGTCCGAGCAGGGCGGTGATGTGGCCGTCGCGGGCGGTGAAGCCGACCCCGCCGAGCGCCTGCACCTTGCCGAAATGCTTGCTTACGTCATTGACTATGATCATGTCGGTTCCTCGGGCTTAGGGTTGCGGTCCGGCGCTGTTAAGCTGGAAGGAGGGCGCGGGTATTTCCTTCAGGCACGCGCCGTCGACCTTGCCCTGCGGCTGGTCGAGGAATTCGCGCATCAGGCGCGGCCCGCAACCGAGGTGCGAGACGCCGTGGCCGGCGTTGGCGACCACCAGGTGCTGGGCGCGCGCCATGTGCCGGCCGGCGGCCTCGGCGCGGCGCGGCGGCGTGACCGGGTCGAGCGCGCCCGACAGCATCAGGATCGGCGCGGCGATCGTCGCCGGGGCGCGGTAGGGCGCGGCCGGCACCTTGACCGCCGGGCACAGGCCGGCCAGGCGCGCCAGCGCGGGCGCGCTCATGAAGGTCTGGCGCGCGTTCTCGGCCACCAGCTCGGGCGTCAGGCGCGGCACGTCCTCGGCGCACACGACCGCCAGGTGCAGCACGATGGCGACCGCGCCGTCGGCCGAAAAGTCGCTCGCGACGTTGCGGCGCGCCACGAACGGGGCCCAGCGGCCGAGGTAGGCGCTGTGGATCAGGAACGGCAGGCGCCGGCTGTCGAGCGGCGAATACAGGATGTTGTGGACGGTCGACTGGAAGCGCTCGCGCGTCATGGCCAGCCTGAGCGGGGCGGCGGTGCGCGGGTCCGACAGTTCGAGCACGAGCTTGTCGGTGGCGACGCGCTCGGCCAGCGCGGCGAATTCGGCGCGCAGCGCCGGGAACGCCTTGTTGCAGGCCGGTTCGGCCCGGCATTGGTCGAACAGGGTGTCGAGCGCGGCCTGGGCGTCGCGCCCGCCGGCCGGCACGATCTGGTCGGGCGCGGCGACGCCGTCGAGGATCATCGAGCGCACGCTGGACGGGAAGGCGCGCGCGTAGTGCTGGGCCAGCCGGGTGCCGTAGGAGCCGCCCCACAGGTTGATCTGGCCGTAGCCGAGCGCGCGCCGCACCTGTTCGATGTCGCGCGCGGCGCTGTCGGTGCCGTAGGGCGCGAACGACTTGCCGATTTTGGCGATGCACAGCCGCGCCTCGCTGTCGAGCTCGGCCTCGGTCAGGGCCTCGTAGCCGGGCTTGGTTTCGCAGTCGAGCTTGCCCGACAGGCCGGTGCCGCGCTGGTCGATGAATACGATGTCGCGCGTGGCGCGCACCTTGCGCAGCGCCGGCAGCAGCGGCAGCACGTCCGAGCCGGCCTGGCCGGGGCCGCCGGCGAGCACGAACAGCGGGTCGGGCCTGGCCGACTCGCGGAAGGCGGGGGCGACCGTGACGTGCAGCTTGAGCTGCTCGCCGCCGGCCTTGCCGTAGTCGAGCGGGACGGGCACGCTGATGCAGCGCAGGGTTTCCTCCGAGCCCGACAGGTGGCAGCTTTTCCCCTGCTCCGAGACGGGGGCGGCGTCGCTTGGGGGCGCGGCCAGCGCCAGGCCGAGCGAGGCGGCAATGCAAATACGGTTAATCACGAGGTCTCCCCACAGTGGATGCGGGGGCAATGGTAATTTCTTAGTGTTTCATCAGTCAATCATTTATATATACATATGGGCGCCGCCGGGCGATTTGCGGGCGCCGGGACCGGCGTGGCGGGCCGCAGCGGGAGGCGGGCGCGGCGGACCTTGACGCGGGAGGGCGATCCGCGCTATAGTAGCCGGCTTTCCGTTTGCTCAGGAAAAGACAACAAGGCAGAGTCCGCAGGCAGCAAGAGCGGAACCACCATTTGAGCGATTTAACTATTAGGAAGTCAACATGAAAACATTTTCCGCTAAAGGACATGAAGTCCAGCGCGATTGGTTCGTGGTTGACGCGACGGACAAAGTCCTCGGACGTGTTGCCAGCGAAGTGGCACTCCGACTGCGCGGCAAACACAAACCGGAATTTACCCCTCACGTCGATACGGGCGATTTCATCGTCGTTATCAATGCAGGCAAGCTGCGCGTAACCGGCACCAAGGCCACCGAGAAGACGTACTACCGTCACTCGGGCTATCCGGGCGGCATCTACGAGACCAACTTCAAGAAAATGCAAGAGCGTTTTCCAGGTCGTGCGCTCGAAAAAGCGGTCAAGGGCATGCTGCCTAAGGGCCCGCTTGGCTACGCCATGATCAAGAAGCTCAAAGTGTACGCGGAAGGTTCCCACCCGCACGCGGCCCAGCAACCTAAAGCACTCGTGCTGTTCAAGTAAGGAGCTGACATGATCGGTAACTACAATTACGGCACCGGCCGTCGCAAGAGCGCTGTTGCTCGCGTCTTCATCAAGGTTGGCACTGGCCAAATCATCGTCAATGGCAAGCCAGCGTCCGAGTACTTCTCGCGCGAAACCGGTCTGATGGTCATCCGTCAACCGCTGGAACTGACCGGCAACGTCGAGCGTTTCGACATCAAGATCAACGTGCACGGCGGCGGCGAGTCCGGCCAAGCTGGCGCGGTACGCCACGGTATCACCCGTGCCCTGATCGACTACGATGCGGCGCTCAAGCCGGACCTGGCCAAAGCCGGCTTCGTTACCCGCGACGCACGTGAAGTCGAGCGTAAAAAAGTCGGTCTGCGCAAAGCACGTCGCGCAAAACAATTCTCGAAGCGTTAATCCGTTTCCCCGCGGCGCTCCGGCGCCGTATCGAAAAAGCCGCCGGCGTTTGTCTGGCGGCTTTTTTTTTGGCCGCGTCACAAGTTGCACTGCGCTCAACGGGCGCCGGTCTTGCATGCGCCGCTTGCCGATGCAGAAAAAAGTTATACACTACTTGTACGACTTGTTGATCAAGTATTCTGCCGCAACCCGTATCATTGGGGAACGGTCAACCATTCCTCAAATGGGACCCATCCATGAGAATCATTAATTTTTCCGACGCCCGTGGCAGTCTGCGCGCGGTGATTGACCAAGTGGTCGAGGACGCCGATATAACGGTGATCGCCCGCCGCGACGCGCCGGATGCGGTGATCATGTCCTTCGACCACTACAGCAGCCTGATGGAAACGGTCCACTTGCTTAGTTCGCCGGCAAATGCGGCACATCTGGCCAAGTCGGTCGCGCAGGCGCGCGCCGGCAAAGTCCGCCCGCATGGACTGATCGACTTACCCGAGCCAGAATAATTTCCATATGCGCAAGCTGCAATTCACCGATGAAAGCTGGCGCGACTACGTCTACTGGCAAAGCCAGGACAAACGCACCTTAAAGCGAATCAATCTATTAATTCAAGAGGCGCGGCGCGAACCTTTCGCGGGCATGGGCAAGCCGGAGCCGCTGAAAGGCAATCTGTCGGGCTTGTGGTCGCGCAGGATCGACGAATCAAACCGGCTTGTGTACGTAGCCGACGATGATTTCCTCACTATAATCGCCTGCCGCTACCACTACTGAGGCGCCAATCTCCTGCCGCACGGCGCCCTGAACCCGACGCTGGTAAAATTCGGGATTCGCAGTCTAATACCTTTAAGGAAACACACAATGATCAAAGTTGGCATCGTCGGCGGCACCGGATACACCGGCGTGGAACTGTTGCGCTTGTTGGCCATCCATCCAGACGTGCAACTGACCGCCATCACCTCGCGCAAGGAGGACGGCCTGCCCGTGGCCGACATGTTCCCCTCGCTGCGCGGCCGTGTCGCGCTCGCGTTCTCGGCGCCCGACAAGGTCGACCTGGCCGGGTGCGACGTCGTGTTCTTCGCCACCCCGCACGGCGTGGCGATGGCGCAGGCGCCCGCGCTGCTGGCCGCCGGCGTCAAGGTGATCGACCTGGCCGCCGATTTCCGCCTCAAGGACCAGGCCGTCTTTGAGCAGTGGTACAAGATCCCCCACACCTGCCCCGAGCTGCTCGCCGAGGCCGTCTACGGCCTGCCCGAGCTCAACCGCGAGGCGGTGGCTGGCGCGCGCCTGATCGCCAACCCGGGCTGCTACCCGACCACGATGCAACTGGGCCTGTTCCCGCTGCTCAAGGCCGGCGTGATCGACGCCGGTTCGCTGATCGTCGACGCCAAGTCGGGCGTCTCGGGCGCCGGCCGCAAGGCCGAGATCGGCACGCTCTTCTCCGAGTCGAGCGACAACTTCAAGGCCTACGGCGTGTCCGGCCACCGCCACACGCCCGAAACGGTGGCGCAGTTGCAACGCTTCACGGAGCAGAAGGTGCGCCTGGTGTTCACGCCGCACCTGGTGCCGATGATCCGCGGCATGCATTCGACCATCTATGCGCGCCTGACCAAGGACATCGACAACGCGGCCCTGCAAGCCATGTTCGAAGATCAATACAAGGACGCGCCCTTCGTCGACGTCATGCCCTTCGGCTCGCACCCCGAAACGCGCTCGACGCGTGGCGCCAACGTGCTGCGCCTGGCGCTGCACCGGCCCGAGCACGACGGCGCGCCGGGCGACATGCTGGTCATCCTCGTGGTCCAGGACAACCTCGTCAAGGGCGCGTCGGGCCAGGCCGTGCAGTGCATGAACCTCATGTTTGGCCTGCCCGAGAGCACCGGCTTGCAGCAGATCGCCCTGCTGCCTTAACTTTTAGGCATTACTCCTCACGAACGATCCACATCAAGGCGGGCCGGGGTGGGACGGCTAAATTGCTTTCAGAGATAGCTGTTTTACAAGATGCCGGCCCCCCGGGGCGGGCATCGCAGCCTATGGAAGGGGAGCAATCATGTTCGGTAGAAATTCTAAAAGCGACATAGACACCCTGGTCGGATTCTCGGCCCGGATCGAGGGCGACCTCAGTTTCACGGGCGGGCTGCGCATCGACGGCGAGGTGCACGGCAACGTGACCGGCGGCGAGGGCCCCGACAACCTGCTCATCGTGTCCGAGCATGCGCGCATCGAGGGCGAGGTGCGCTGCGCCAACCTGATCGTCAACGGCATGATCGCCGGTCCGGTTTATTCGACCCAGCTGCTTGAATTACAGCCAAAAGGCCGCATTGTAGGGGATGTCCATTACAAGCTGCTCGAGATGCACGGCGGTTCGATGGTCACCGGGCGCCTGACCTACATCCACGCGGGCGAACCGATGCTGCATTTGGCAATTGGCCCGGCGGTATCCGAAGCGTGACGCGCTCCAACAGTCTATAATGCGTCTAATAGTTTCCCCAAGTAGGAGTCAGACATGAATGCAGTAGCAGAAATGCAAGACGTCATCCCGGCGCCGATCGTCTTCACCGACAGCGCGGCCGCCAAGGTGGCGCAACTGATCGAAGAAGAAGGCAACCCAGACCTCAAACTGCGCGTGTTCGTGCAGGGCGGCGGCTGCTCCGGCTTCCAGTATGGTTTCACGTTCGACGAAATCGTCAACGAGGACGACACCACCATGGTCAAAAACGGCGTGCAGTTGCTGATCGATTCGATGAGCTACCAGTACCTCGTCGGCGCCGAGATCGACTACAAGGACGACCTCGAAGGCGCCCAGTTCGTGATCAAGAACCCGACAGCCACCTCCACCTGCGGCTGCGGTTCCTCGTTCTCGGCCTGATCAACGCAACGGCAGTTCGGCTGCCGACGTGGTCCAGGTCAGTAGTCCAGTCCAGTAATTCTGTCGTATTTCAGGCGGGGTAGAGCGCGCCCAAAATCCTTGGGCCTTTCGCCCCCGTCACGGCGGGCAGGTTGCCCGAGGCGCGCTCGGTGAAGCGGTAACCGAGCCAGGCGAAAGCGAGCGCCTCCATCCGGTTGGGCGCCACGCCCAGCAATGCCGTCGATTCCACGTTCGTCTTTCCACCCAGCGCCACCGCGATATCGCGCATCAGGGTGCCGTTGTACGCCCCCCCGCCACACACATACACGGTCTCCGGCATCGCGGTGTTGGCCGCGATCGCGCGCGCGATCGTGACGGCCGTGAGCATCGTCAGCGTGGCCTGCACGTCGGCCGGCACCAGCGTGCCCCATTGCGCCAGGCGGGTGTCGAGCCATTGCGCGTGGAACAGGTCGCGCCCCGTGCTCTTGGGCGGGGGCGCCCTGAAGAAGGGCTCGTCGAGCAGCATCTCGAGTAGGCCCGGCACGACCGTGCCGCTGGCCGCCCAGCGCCCGTCCTCGTCGTATTCGGCGCCCAGGTGGCGCCCGATCCAGCCGTCGAGCATCACGTTTCCGGGGCCGGTGTCGAAGCCGCTCACGCTGCCGTCGGGATGCAGGACCGTCAGGTTGGCGATGCCGCCGATGTTGACCAGCACCCGCGTGTGGCCCGGCACGCCGAACATGGCCTGGTGGAAGGCCGGCACCAGCGGCGCGCCCTGGCCGCCGGCGGCGATGTCGCGGGTGCGGAAGTCGGCGATCACATCGATGCCCGACAGTTCGGCCAGCAGCGCCGGATTGTTGGTCTGGCGCGTGTAGCCGAGGTCGGGGCGGTGGCGGATGGTTTGGCCGTGCACGGCGACCGCGCGCACCGGCCCGGGCGCGGCGTGCAGCAACTCGGCCACGCAGACGGCGTAGCTGGCCGCGAGCGCGTTGGCGGCCAGCGCCTCGCGTTCGATTTCGTTGTCGCCGCGCAGCTGCAGCTCCATCAGTTCGGCGCGCAGCGGCGCCGGGAACGGGACGAAGGCGGCGGCGAGCGAGGTGATGGCGCCCCCGGCAAAGTCGGCGAGCACGCCGTCGACGCCGTCCATGCTGGTGCCGGACATGAGGCCAATGTGCAGGGTGGAGGTGGGGGACATGCTCATCGGGGGCCTCGGCGTGGGGAAACGGTGGGTTGAAAATGACAACACCCGCACGCGGCGGGTGTTGTGAAGAACTATATCAGGACGGCACGATCAGCGCGCCGCCATCGGTGCGCCGGCCGGACGCAGCAGGGCGAAGCGGTGGCTCATGTCGGACGCCGCCATGCGGAAGCGCGCCATTTCGGATGGGCTCAGCGGCGCTTGCGCGAGCACCTTGATCTTCATCGGGTCGCGCGCTTCGTTGTTGATGCGGAACTCGTAATGCAGGTGGGCGCCGGTCGACCAACCGGTCGAGCCGACGTAGCCGATCACTTCGCCCTGCATCACCTTGGCGCCCTTGCGCTTGCTTGGCACGAAACGGCTCAAGTGGGCGTAGGCGGTAGAGTAGCCGGCCCAGTGCTTGATGACCACGGTGTTGCCGTAGCCGCCCTGAACGCCCGCGAAGTCGATCACGCCGTCGCCCGTGGCGCGGATCGGGGTGCCCTGCGCGGCGGCGAAGTCGACGCCCTTGTGCGCCTTCCATTTGCCCGAGATCGGGTGGGTGCGCATCGAGAAGCCCGACGAAATACGGGAGAATTCGAGCGGCGACTTGAGGAAGGCCTTTTTGAGCGCCTTGCCGTCGAGGCTGTAATAGCCGCCCTGCTTGGTGACGGGGTCCTCGAACCACACCGATTGGTAGGTGGTGCCGCGGTTGGTGAACTCGCCGGCCAGGATGCGGCCCACGCGCACCATCTCGCCGCCCGACCAGAACGTCTCGTAGACCACGTTGAAACGGTCGCCGCGTTTCAGGTCGGAACGGAAGTCGATGTTGGTGGAGAACATTTCGATGATCTGGGCGACGATGCCGTCAGGCAGCTTGCCGCCATCGGAGGTCGAGTCGGTCGCCGAATACAGGGAATGGGTGATTTCGCGGGCGCGCATCTCGACGCGGCGCTCGAGATTGGCCGGCGTCAGCTTGGCGGCGAACTTGTCGCCTTCGCGCGTGACGATGATGTTGTTGACCGGGGTGTCCTTGCCGTCGACGAGCGTCGCCTGCAGCCATTGCAGCTCGCCCGTCTGGCTGATCTTGACCTGGACGCGCTTGCCGCTCTTAAGCTGGAGCACGCCTTTGGCGATCTTGTCGGTCTTGATGAATTTGACGACCGCGGGATCGTCCACGCCGAGCCGATTGAGCAGCGCCGACAGGGTGTCGCCGTTGCGGATCTTTTCTTCGTGGATGAATTCTTGGTCGTCCTGCTGGAGCGCGGTGATCTGGTCCGCCAGGTTCGGCAGTTCGAGGTCTTGGGCGATGGACTTGACTGGGATATCGGACGCATCGGGGGCCAGCGGTGCTACGCCGGCGGCGCCGAACGCGCAAACTGCGAGGAAGATTGCCGAGACGCTGATGATGCGCGCCTTCCGGGTCGTTCCCAGCAGGCTGGGCCAGCTAGTCGTCTTGATTTTGTTTGTAGGGTTCATGCAATCAGTTAAAATTTGGCACTTGAACATCCGTACAGCTTTGATTTCTATTGTTATTTTTTCGGATAGTTTTCGTGCGGCAAGATTGATGGGAATCGCGAATTATATCAGCGTCTTGACGTGCATCGAATTTTTTTCCTCCCTTATTTGTTAGATTTCGTTAGATTTGCCTATATGACCACTCCAGTAACACCCTCGAAAAACGTTGCCAGCGCCGCCGGTTCGCCCCCTTTGCCCCTGACCGACGCCGTGCGGGAGGCGCTGGCAATCACCAGGCGCGGCGTCGATGAATTGCTCATCGAAAGCGAATTCGCGCAAAAACTAACGCGTTCGGAGCAAAGCGGCCAGCCGCTGCGCATCAAGCTCGGGCTCGACCCGACCGCGCCCGACTTGCACCTCGGGCATACGGTGGTGCTCAATAAGATGCGCCAGCTGCAAAACCTGGGGCATCAGGTGATTTTTTTGATCGGCGACTTCACGTCGATGATCGGTGATCCGTCGGGCCGCAACATCACGCGCCCGCCGCTGACCAAAGAACAGATCGAACTGAACGCGATGACGTATTTCAAGCAGGCCTCCCTGGTGCTTGACCCCGCGCGCACGGAAATCAGGTACAACTCGGAATGGTCCGACCCGCTGGGCGCGCGCGGGATGATCGAACTGGCTTCGCGCTACACGGTGGCGCGGATGATGGAGCGTGACGACTTTACCAAGCGCTACAAGAGTGGGACACCCATTTCGGTCCATGAGTTCCTGTATCCGCTCATGCAAGGCTACGATTCCGTCGCTTTAAAGGCCGATCTTGAGCTGGGTGGAACAGATCAGAAATTCAACTTGCTTGTTGGCCGCGAACTGCAGAAGGATTACGGGCAGGAGCAGCAGTGCATACTGACGATGCCTTTGCTGGAGGGGCTCGACGGTGTTGATAAAATGTCCAAGTCCAAGAACAATTATATCGGCATCACCGAGCCCGCCAATATGATGTTTGGCAAACTGATGAGCATTTCGGACACGATGATGTGGCGTTATTACGAATTGCTGTCGTTCCGCTCGATCGCTGACTTGGCCTCGCTCAAGTCCGAGGTCGCGGCGGGCCTCAATCCGCGCGAGGCTAAAGTTGCATTGGCGCAAGAAATCGTCGCGCGCTTCCACTCCGCCCAGGCCGCCACCGACGCGCTGGCCGACTTCGTCAACCGCTCCAAGGGCGGGGTCCCCGACGACGTGCCCGAGCTCGCGCTCGCCGGCGCGCCGCTGGGCATCGCCGTGCTGCTGCGCCAGGCCGGCCTGTGCGCCTCGGCGTCCGAGGCGATGCGCATGGTCGAGCAGGGCGGCGTCAAGATCGACGGCGCCGCCGTCAGCGACAAGGCGCTCAAGGTCGGGGCCGGCACTTTCGTGCTGCAGGTCGGCAAGCGCAAGTTCGCCCGCGTGACCTTGTCCGCATGATCGCGCTGTTGCAGCGCGTGAGCGAGGCCAGCGTGCTGGTCGAGGGCGCCAGCGTGGGCGCGATCGGCGCCGGCCTGATGGTGCTGCTGTGCGCCGAACGGGGCGACACCGAGAAGGAGGCCGACGCGCTGCTCGGAAAAATGCTGGGCTACCGCGTGTTTTCGGACGCGGCCGGCAAGATGAACCTGAGCGTGACCGACGTCGCCGGCGACTTGCTGCTGGTGCCGCAGTTCACGCTCGCGGCCGACACGCGCTCGGGCACGCGGCCGTCGTTCACGCCGGCGGCGAGCCCGCGGGACGGCTTGCGGCTGTTCGATTACCTTGTGCGCCAGGCGCGGAGCAGGCATGGCATAGTTGAGACAGGGAAATTCGGCGCCGACATGAAGGTGTCGTTGACTAACGACGGACCGGTCACGTTCTGGCTCCAGGTGAAGCCGCAACCGCAGCCGCAACCGCAGCCGCAACCGCGGCCGCAACCCAAGCCGCGGCCGCAGCCTGCGCCACAGGCCAAGCCTGACCTGGCCAGCGAGTGAACCGGCGCGCCGGGCGACTGTCAATAACATCAGTGGGGGAGAAAAACCATGAAGCTTTGGAGTGAGTCATTTACCGACGGCGGCGTGATTCCGCCGGAGTGCGCGTTCGCCGTCATCGATCCGTTGCAACACGTGCGCCTGTCGACCAACCGCAATCCGCACCTGGCCTGGGACGACGTTCCGCCCGGCACCGAGTCGCTGATCCTGTTCTGCCACGACAACGACGCGCCGACGGTGGGCACCGACGTCAACCGCGACGGCCGCCACGTCGCGGCCGACCTGCCGCGGGCCGAGTTTTTCCACTGGACGCTGGTCGACATTCCCGTCGCGATCGATTCGATCAAGGCCGGCATGTTCTCCGAGCTCGTCACGCCGCACGGCAAGCCGGGCCCGCAAGTGCCTTTCACCATCAAGAACGGCACCGAACACCAACTGCGCCAGGGCATCAACGACTACACGAGCTGGTTCGCGACCGACCCCGACATGGCCGGCGAGTACTACGGCTACGACGGTCCATGCCCCCCGTGGAACGACCTGCGGTTGCACACCTATGTGTTCACCCTGTATGCGCTCGACGTGCGCGTGTTTCCGCTCGAGGGCAGTTTCACGGGCCCCGAGGCGCGCCTGGCGATCCGCGGCCACATCCTCGACGAGGCGCGCATCTTCGGGGTCTACTCGCTCAATCCCGACGTCGCCGCCACACTGTCGGTGTAAGCGCCGCCAATTCACGATTCGCTGGCCCCGCCCCGCGCGGGCGGCCGGCCACAGCCCATGCCCATAACTAACATCAGCAGCACCACGCGTCCGACCACGATCTTGCTCATCCGCCATGGCGAAACCGCCTGGAACGCCGAGCGCCGCCTGCAGGGCCACATCGACATCGCCCTCAACGCCGAGGGCGAGCGCCAGGCCGGCGCGCTGGCGGCCGTGCTGGCGGCCGAGCGGATCGACGCGGTCGTGGCCAGCGACCTGCAGCGCGCCTGGCAGACCGCCGAGGCCATCGCAGGCCACCACGGCCTGCCGGTGCCGCGCGAGCCGGGCCTGCGCGAGCGCTGCTTCGGCGGCTTCGAGGGCCTGCTCTACGCCGAGATCGAGCAACGCTTCCCGGCCGAATTCGCGGCGTGGCAGGCGCGCAGGGTCGACGCGGCGATGCCGGACGGCCTGCGCGAGGCCGAAACCTTCCGCCAGTTCTACCACCGCGCGGTGGGCGCGATCGTCGCGCTGGGCGCGCGCCACCCGGGGCGCACGCTGGCGCTGGTCGCCCACGGCGGCGTGCTCGAGTGCGCCTACCGCGCCGCGCTCGGCCTGTCGCTCGAGACGCCGCGCGACTTCGCCGTGATAAACGCGAGCATCAACCGCTTCACGCTTGCCGATGGCAAGCTCAGCCTGGCAAGCTGGGGCGAGGTCGGGCACCTCCGGGACGACGTGCTCGACGAACTCAACTAGCTTTCCCCAGTCCAAGCGAACGGCGCGGCATGCCGTTTTGTGCAATTCCACGCTTACTTGGGTGCAAAAATAGTGCTTATTAATTGAGCAGCGGTGAGGTAAAATAGCGGGTTCCCGCCCACTCTTTCTCGCCCTCCTGTGCAAATCGGACCCTATACGCTGCGCAATAACGTGTTCGTCGCGCCCATGGCCGGCGTGACCGACCGCCCGTTCCGCCAGTTGTGTAAACAACTCGGGGCCGGCTACGCCGTGTCCGAGATGGCCGCGTCCAATCCGCGCCTGTGGGCGACCGAAAAAAGCACGCGCCGCACCGACCACGCGGGCGAAATGGAGCCGAAGGCGGTGCAGATCGCCGGCGCCGACCCGCAGGACCTGGCCGATTGCGCGCGCTTCAATGTCGAGCGCGGCGCCCAGATCATCGACATCAACATGGGGTGTCCCGTGAAAAAGGTGTGTAACAGCTGGTGCGGCTCGGCCCTGTTGCAGCACGAAGACCTGGTCGAAAAAATCCTCAACGCCGTGGTGGCGGCCGTCGACGTGCCCGTCACGCTCAAGTTCCGCACCGGCTGGAACCGCGAAAACAAAAACGCGCTGCGCATCGCCCGCATCGCCGAGCAGGCCGGGATCCAGATGCTGACCTTGCACGGGCGCACCCGCGCCGACGGCTACAGCGGCGAGGCCGAGTACGACACGATCGCCGCCGTCAAGGCCGCCGTCGGCATCCCCGTGGTCGCCAACGGCGACATCACGACCCCCGAAAAAGCGCGCATGGTGCTCGCCGCCACCGGCGCCGACGCCATCATGATCGGCCGCGCGGCGCAGGGCCGGCCGTGGATCTGCCGCGAGATCGACCATTTCCTGCGCACCGGCGAGCACCTGCCCGCGCCCATGGTCGACGAGGTGCGCGCCCTGATGCACGAACACCTCGAGGCGCACTATGCGTTCTACGGCGAGTTCCTCGGGGTGCGCACCGCGCGCAAGCACATCGGCTGGTACGTGCGCGAGCTCGAGGGCGGCGAGCCGTTCCGCCAGCAAATGAACCTGCTCGAATCGACCAGCGCCCAATTGGCGGCGGTTGATAATTTTTTTCGAACACAACAACGTTTCGGGGAGCGGTTACAATATCGGCCCGGCGCGCCAGAACCACTGGCCGCATAAGCAACACTGGCAACACTGCACGCACCAAACAAGAACAGTCTATGGATCGGCGGCCGCCACCAGCGCGCCGTGCAAAACATCAATCAGCCGGATCAAGCACGCAAAATGAGCAAAGAAAGTATCCAGGAAGTCGTCCAGAAAAGTCTTGAGGAGTATTTCAACGACCTCGGCGAGCAGCAACCGTCGAACATCTACGATATGGTCGTCCTGACGGTCGAAAAACCGATTCTCGAAGTGGTCATGATGCGTGCCGAGGGCAACCAGTCGCACGCCGCCCAGATGCTCGGGATCAACCGCAACACCCTGCGCAAGAAGTTGCAGGAGCACGGACTGCTGTAAAGCGTCGCACACCGGGTGGCCGTGCTCCCTGTGTCCCGATAGGGGGGAGTGCCGGCCGGTAGGCCGCCACCCCGCAAACACCAAACACACCACAACCTAGGCCACTCCCATGATCCAACAAGCCCTCATTTCCGTTTCCGACAAGACCGGCGTGCTCGACTTCGCGCGCGCCCTGTCCGCGCTCGGCGTCAAGATCCTGTCCACCGGCGGCACCGCCAAACTGCTCGCCGACAACGGCGTGGCGGTGACGGAAGTGGCCGACTACACGGGCTTTCCCGAGATGCTCGACGGGCGCGTCAAGACCCTGCACCCGAAGGTGCACGGCGGCATCCTCGCGCGGCGCGACTTTCCGGACCATGTGGCCAAGCTGAGCGAGCACAACATTCCGACCATCGACATGGTCGTGGTCAACCTGTATCCGTTCCAGCAAGCCGTGGCCAAGGACAGCTGCACGCTCGAGGACGCGATCGAGAACATCGACATCGGCGGCCCGACCATGCTGCGCTCGGCGGCCAAGAACCACAAGGATGTGGTCGTCGTGTGCGACCCGGCCGACTACGGCCGCGTGCTGGCAGAAATGAAGGGCACGGGCGCGGCCGCCGGCGACGTCGGCTACGACACCAAGTTCATGCTCGCCAAGAAAGTGTTCGCGCACACCGCGCAATACGACGGCGCGATCACCAACTACCTGACCAGCCTGGGCGAGGACAAGGCGCACGCGAGCCGCGCGGCCTATCCGCAAACCCTGAACATGAGCTTTGAGAAGGTGCAGGACATGCGCTACGGCGAGAACCCGCACCAGACGGCCGCCTTCTACCGCGACCTGGCGCCGGCCGCCGGCGCGCTGGCCAACTACCGCCAGCTGCAGGGCAAGGAGCTGTCGTACAACAACATCGCCGACGCCGACGCGGCCTGGGAATGCGTCAAGTCGCTCGGCGGCCTGGGCCAGCCGGCCGGCTGCGTGATCGTCAAGCATGCCAACCCGTGCGGCGTGGCGATCGGCGCCGATTCCTTCGACGCCTACAGCCGCGCGCTGCAGACCGATCCGACGTCGGCCTTTGGCGGCATCATCGCCTTCAACACCGAAGTCGACGCCAGGACCGCCGAGGCGATCGCCAAGTTGTTCGTCGAGGTGCTGATCGCGCCCGGGTTCACCGACGAGGCGCGCCAGCTGATGGCCGCCAAGCAAAACGTGCGCGTGCTCGAGATCGCGCTCGGCGTCGGCCAAAACCCGTTCGACGTCAAGCGCGTCGGCGGCGGCCTGCTGGTGCAGTCGCCCGACGCCAAGAACGTCGGCCTCGGCGACTTGCGCGTGGTCACCAAGCTGCAACCGACCCAGCAGCAACTGCGGGACCTGATGTTCGCCTGGCGCGTGGCCAAGTACGTCAAGTCGAACGCGATCGTATTCTGCGGCAATGGCATGACGCTGGGCGTGGGGGCGGGGCAGATGAGCCGCATCGATTCGGCCCGGATCGCCTCGATCAAGGCGCAGAACGCCGGCCTCGTGCTGACCGGCTCGGCCGTGGCCTCGGACGCGTTCTTCCCGTTCCGCGACGGCCTCGACGTGGTGGTCGACGCCGGCGCGAGCTGCGTGATCCAGCCGGGCGGTTCGATGCGCGACCAGGAGGTGATCGACGCCGCCGACGAGCGCGGCGTGGTCATGCTGTACACCGGCGCGCGCCATTTCCGTCACTGATTATTGCCTGGGCGCCGCGGGAATCGCGGCGTCTCCTAGTTCGCCACAAAGTAAAAAAAGCAACCTCGTCCCCGCATGCGCGAGGACGATGTGGCTTTTTCCGCAGAATCAGCCGTTGCCGTTTTCACTTCGCATTGGCGACCGCTCCCTTGCCCAGCAGTATATGATTCACACATGATTATTCTGGGCATCGACCCCGGCCTGCGCACGACGGGCTTCGGCGTCATCGAAAAACAAGGCAGCAAGCTGCGCTACATCGCCTCGGGCACCATCAAGACGGTGGCCGAGGGCGAGTTGCCCGGCCGCCTGAAAATCATCCTGCGCGGCATCGTCGAGGTCGTCGCGACCTACCGGCCCGACTGCGCCGCGATCGAGAAAGTGTTCGTCAACGTCAACCCGCAGTCGACCCTGTTGCTGGGGCAGGCGCGCGGCGCCGCCATCACGGCGCTCGTGTCCGCCGACCTCGACGTGGCCGAATACACCGCCTTGCAGGTCAAGCAGGCGGTGGTGGGGCACGGCAAGGCGGCCAAGGAGCAGGTGCAGGACATGGTCGCGCGCCTGCTGGTGCTGCCCGGCCTGCCCGGCAGCGACGCCGCCGACGCGCTCGGGGTTGCCATATGCCACGCCAACAGCCATGATGCGCTGGCGCTGATCGGCGCGCTCGCACCCGGCCTGAAGGGTTTGCGCATGAAGCGCGGCCGTCTCGTTTAAACATCCACAAGGCATCAGATGATTGGTCGCATTTCCGGAATCCTGCTCGAAAAAAATCCCCCGCAACTGCTGGTCGATTGCAATGGCGTCGGCTACGAGGTCGACGTGCCCATGAGCACCTACTACAACCTGCCGCAACTGGGCGAGAAGGTCACGCTGTTCACGCACCAGGCGATCCGCGAGGACGCCCATTTGCTGTTCGGTTTCGGCAACGCGGCAGAACGCACCGTGTTCCGCCAGTTGATCAAGATCACCGGCGTCGGCGCGCGCACCGCGCTGTCGATCCTGTCGGGCATGACGATCGCCGACCTGGCCCAGGCCGTCACCCTGCAGGAGGCGGGCCGGCTGGTCAAGGTACCCGGCATCGGCAAGAAGACCGCCGAGCGGCTGCTGCTCGAGCTCAAAGGCAGGCTCGGGGCCGACCTCGGCAGCGCCGGCGGCGTGGTCCACAACGACGCACAATCCGATATTCTCAACGCGCTGCAGGCGCTGGGGTATTCTGACAAGGAGGCGCTGGCCGCGATCAAAAACATGCCGGTCGGAACCACCGTATCGGACGGCATCAAGTTCGCACTCAAGGCCTTGTCCAAGGGCTAAGCGGAATCAACTACCAGCAGGGTTAAGCAATGAGCATCCAGACCGACGATTTCAGCGAGCAGCGCGTCATCGCCGCCACGCCCGCCTCCCCGAACGAGGAGGCGATCGAGCGCGCCTTGCGCCCAAAGCACCTCGACGAGTACATCGGGCAGGAAAAAATCCGCGGCAAGTTCGAGATCTTCATCGCCGCCGCGCGCAAGCGCCGCGAGGCGCTCGACCACACTTTGCTGTTCGGCCCGCCGGGCTTGGGCAAGACCACGCTGGCGCACATCATCGCGCGCGAAATGGGGGTCAACCTGCGCCAGACCTCGGGCCCGGTGCTCGAGCGCCCGGGCGATCTGGCGGCGATTTTGACCAATCTCGAAGCCAACGACGTGCTCTTCATCGACGAGATCCACCGCCTCTCGCCGGTGGTCGAAGAAATTCTGTACCCCGCGCTCGAGGACTACCAGATCGACATCATGATCGGCGAGGGCCCGGCCGCGCGCTCGGTCAAGCTCGACTTGCAGCCGTTCACGCTGGTCGGCGCGACCACGCGCGCGGGCATGCTGACCAATCCCTTGCGCGACCGCTTCGGCATCGTCGAGCGGCTCGAGTTTTACACCGCGGCCGAGCTGGCGCGCATCGTCACGCGCAGCGCGGCCCTGCTCAACGCCCCGATCGTCGACGACGGCGCGCACGAGATCGCCATGCGCGCGCGCGGCACCCCGCGCATCGCCAACCGGCTGCTGCGGCGCGTGCGCGACTACGCCGACGTCAAGGGCACGGGCGAAATCACCAAGGCGATGGCCGACGCCGCGCTCGTCATGCTCGACGTCGACACGGTCGGCTTCGACGTGATGGACCGCAAGCTGCTCGAGGCGGTGTTGTTCAAGTTCGGCGGCGGTCCGGTCGGCATCGGCAACCTTGCCGCGGCCATCGGCGAGGCGGCCGACACCATCGAGGATGTGCTCGAACCTTATCTGATCCAGCAAGGCTATCTGCAGCGCACCCCGCGCGGCCGGGTCGCCACGCCGCTGGCCTACGCGCACTTCGGCGTTGCCGCCCCGCGCACGGGACCCAATGGCGAGCTGTGGGACAACTTGCAAGGTTGATGTAGGCTAGAACGCGATCTTGACCGCGTCGTAGGGAAAGATAATAGCGCCGTCATCGGTGCGCCCGAGGACGCCGGCATTCAATAACGCGTCGATATCGCCCCCGACAGTTTGGAGGTCGCGGTCGACCCGGCGCGCAGCGTCGTGTACGCAGACTGGCCCCGCACCGCATAATGCGTCGAGTAGCGCCCGGCGATCGGACGTCATAACGCTCCATGCCAATTCTGCGCTACCAAATGTAATGTGCTCGGATTAGTCTGGCGTACCGCGGTGCCAGGTCTCAACGAACTTCGCCATCGCCGCATCGGACGATTGCAGCGAAAACGTGACTGTTTTCATTGTCCTCCCCAGTTGGCCCGGCGTGCTCCACCTGAATCCTGATCCTGATCCCGGCGCCTGCCGCTGTCAAGCGCTCCAACAGTGCGCGCCGCGCCTGGCCCCCCATTGTTACGTTCCAATCCCGCAAATGTGCAGCCTGTCACTTCGCGCGCCCGGCGCCAAGCCGCCTCGCCTATAGTGCAACATCCCCGGCTTTTCGCCCAAAACACGATCAGCCGGGCAATCTGACGCTGGCCCCAGACCAGAACCAAGAGCAACCTTTAAGGAACTCCATGAAACCTTTCCGTTCGATCGGCGCGTCCGCGCTGCTGTTTTCCCTGATCCTCGGCGTGGCCCACGCCGCCGCGCCCGACCTCGACAGCCGCCGCAAGGCGCTCGACAGCCTGATCAAGGAGCAGTGGGAATACACGATGCGCAACAACCCCGAGTGGGCGTCGATCATCGGCGACAAGCGCTACAACGACCGCCTCAGCGATTTCTCGCAGGCTGCGATCGAGGCCGACCTCAAGGCCAGCGCCGACTGGCTCCAACGTTTCGAGGCGATCGACACGGCCGGCTTTCCCGTGCAGGAGCAATTGAACAAGGACCTGATGGTGCGCTCGCTGCGCCAGGGCATCGAGGGCGCGCGCTTCAAGGACTGGCAGATGCCGGTCGCGCAAAACTCGGGCATCCACCTCGACATGCCGCAACTGGCCGCCTCGCTCGCATTCGACACCGTCAAGGACTACGAGGACTACATCGCGCGCCTGCGCCAGCTGCCGCGCTTGTTCAACGAGACCACGATCCAGATGCAGAAGGGCATCAAGGACGGCATGATGCCGCCCGATTTCCTGATTCCCAAAATCGCCAAGCAAAGCGACACCATCGCCGCCATGAAGGCCGCCGCCTCGCCCTTCGCCGAGCCGCTCACGCGCCTCCCGGCCACGTTTTCAAACGCCGACAAGGCGCGCCTGCGCAAGGAGATGCTGGCCGCGATCGACAACGGCGTGATGCCCGCGTACAAAAAATTCTCGACCTTCGTCAAGACCAAGTACCAGCCGCACGGGCGCAAGCATGTCGGCCTGTGGTCGCTGCCGGACGGCGAGGCGCGCTATGCCTTCCGCGCCAAGGCCTCGACCACGACCGACAAGACACCCGAGGAAATCCACCAGATCGGCCTGGCCGAGGTCGCCCGCATCGAAGGCCAGATGCTCTCCACCGCCAACAAACTCGGCTTCAAGGACTTGAAGTCGTTCAACGCGAGCATCGCCGCCAACCCGGACCTGCGTCCGAAGTCGCGCCAGCACATCATCGACCTGTACAACAAATACACGGACCAGATGTACGCGAAGTTGCCGGAGCTGTTCACCTTGATGCCGAAGGGGAAGATGAAGGTCGTCCAGATCGAGGAGTTCCGCGAGAAGGGCGCGTCCGGGGCGCAATACAACCAGGGCACGCGGGACGGCTCGCGCGTCGGCCGCGTGATGGTCAACACGGGCGACTTCGCCAAGCGTTCGACGATCGGCATCGAGACCACCGCGTTGCACGAGGGCGTGCCGGGCCACCACATGCAGATCGCGATCGCGCAGGAATTGCCGGCGTTGCCGCAATTTCGCACGCAGGGCAACTACACCGCCTACGCCGAGGGCTGGGCGCTGTACTCCGAGCGGCTGGGCCAGGAGACCGGCTTCTTCAGCGATCCGTACAGCTATTACGGCCACCTGCAGGACGAGATGCTGCGCGCGATCCGGCTCGTGGTCGACACCGGCCTGCACTACAAGAAGTGGAACCGCCAACAGGTTGTCGATTACTTCCATGACCACTCGGGCATCGAGGAGGTCGAAGTCCAAAGCGAGACCGACCGCTACATCGTGTGGCCGGGCCAGGCGCTGGGCTACAAGATCGGCCAGCTCAAGATCCTCGAGCTGCGCGCCTACGCCAAGGAGCAGCTCGGCGGCAAGTTCGACATCCGCGCCTTCCACGACCAGATCCTGGGCGCGGGCGCCTTGCCGCTCGATGTGCTCGAGGCGCGCGTCAAGACTTGGGTCGCGGGGCAGAAAGGCGCCTAAGCCACGCTAGCGCCAGACGAACCCGCGTTGTGCCGCGTGGCATGCGCGGGTTTTTTTTATGTCCTACAAGGTCGACCAAACCTGCTTCAGGCCGATCAGGTGGACAACGCCGAAGACGGCGCAGACGCCCGCGCTCCACAGCCAGAACGTGAGGCTGTTGCCGGGAATGATTTTCATGAGCGGGTAGAAGGCGAAGCCGCGCAGCAAATACACGGCGGTGATCGCGCACAATACCGGGCGCAGCAGTGGCAGCCGCGGCAGCACGCCCGCGCCCGACAGCGCGTAGGCCGACCAGCTCAGCAAAACGAGGGTGATCACGAGCGTGATCTTGGTCGGGTAGGCCGAGCCGGCTTCGGCCATGAGCGCCATCTTTTCGCCGGCGCCGAAAAAGCGGTACCACGGGGCGCCAAAGAATATGCACCCAAGATGCATGGCGGCGGCGATGGCGCTCAGTGCGGCGCCGGCGATCAGAAACGCGTTGGCTTGTGTGGTCATGCTGATTCCTTTGTCTGGCGGATGGTTTACCTGTTGCCGCCCGAGGGCGGCGGGATGTGGCGCTCCTCGTCCCGCCTGCGCTTTTTCTTGTCGGAGCTGCCGCAATCGATGATGTCGGTGGCGCAGCCGCAGGCCTTGCCTCCCTTGTCGCACATTCCGCCGCCACCGCCGGTGCCCGGCATGTCGCAGCCGGGGTCGCAATCGCAGAAGCCCGCTTGCCGGTTGACCGAGCGCAGCGCGGGCGCGTGGTAACGGCGGTAGGCGAGGCCGCATTTGAAGAGCCGGCCGCGCAACACTTGCACCCCTTGAAAGGCGCCATAGCGGCGGACCGCCCGGTAGCCCAGCGTGGAGCAACTCGCGTTGCCCGTCATTGCGCAATAGGCGCAACGGAATCCCTTGTAGGGCGAGATGAAGCGCCGGTAGAAGCGGATCAAGCCCAGCGCGAGCGCGCGCAGGACGCTGTCGATGGGATTGCTGAACGTTTTATGCATGTCTGCCTTGACGGGCTAGATGATAATTTATTAAGAATAGTGCGAGTATGCAGGCGTTGCCCGGTTCAATCAACCATTTGTCGATGCCGGCCCGTTTATACTTGCGCGTTAATGTTTTCACGGGATGCGCCAACAGATGATGCAAATTTGGGTCGATGCGGACGCCTGCCCGGTGGTGATCAAGGAAATCCTGTTCCGCGCCGCCGACCGTAAGCAGATCGTCACCACGCTGGTCGCGAACCAGCTCATGCGCGTGCCGGGCTCGCGCTTCATCCGGGCCCTGCAGGTGCCGGCCGGGGCCGACGTGGCCGACGCCGAGATCGTGCGCCTGTTGTCGGCGGGCGACCTGGTTGTCACGGCAGATATCCCGCTGGCCTCGCTGGTGCTCGGGAAGGGTGGCTTCGCGCTCAATCCGCGCGGCGAGTTTTACACCAAGGACAACATCGCACAGGCCCTGTCGATGCGCGCCTTTCTCGAGCAGTTGCGCGAAGGCGGCGTCGACACGGGCGGGCCGCCGCCGTTCGGCCAGGCCGACCGCCAGAATTTCGGCAACCAGCTCGACCGGCACCTGGCAAAACACGCGAGATAGGCGCGCAGCTAGTCAATATTGAATTGCGCTTGCACGCGCTATGCGATCTTGCATAGCACTCGGCCTATATGAAAATGAAAAAAGCCACGTGCATCCGGTCGGGCCGGCGTGCGCGTGGCTTTTTGTACTTCAAAGCGAGGAAACTACTCCTGGCGCACCCAGGTCTGCGAGCGCCCGAACATCGGCACCCCGACATAGCCGCGCACCTTGAGCTTTTTGCCGCCCTCGACCAGCGACATCTTGCTCTTGTAGACCTTGCCGTTGTCCGGGTCGAGGATGCTGCCGCCGGCAAACTCCTCGCCGTCCTTCTTCAGGCCCCACATGAACATCATGCCGATCACGGGTTGGCCCTTGTTGGCGCCGTCGCACAGCGTGCAGACCGGATTCTGCTCCGTGCCGGGCTTGCGGAACAATTTCTCGATCTTGCCCTGCAGCTCGCCTTGGTTGTCGCTGATGCGGATCAGCGCCTTCGGCTGGCCCGTGACGTCGTCGATGTTCTTCCACAAGCCGACCGGCGTCGCGTCGGCGGCCCAGGCGGCGGGCAGGGCCAGCACCAGGGCGCTGAGGCAGGCGATTTTCAAAAGGCGCATCGTGGTCTCCAAAGGAATTAATCAGCGTTCAGTTTAGCAAACTGCTCACGCAATTTGGCGATTGTTGCTGAGAAATTGACAAGCCTTTCGTTCTCCAGCGCCACCACGGCGGCCGGCGCGCGCGCCACGAAACTCTCGTTGCCGAGCTTGCCGTGGATCTTGGCGATCTCGCCGTCGATGCGCGTGATCTCCTTCGAGATGCGCTCGCGCTCGGCGGCGACGTCGATCTCGACCTTGAGCATGAGCTTGGTGGTGCCGACCACCGACACGGCCGCCGGCGACTCCGGCAGCGCGTCGACGATGTTGACCTCCGACAGCTTGCCGAGCATCTGGATGTAGGGCGCGAAGCTGGCCAGCCGCGCGCGGTCGGCGGCGTCGCCCGCCTCCATGATCAGCGGGACCCGCAACTGCGGTGAAATCTTCATCTCGCCGCGCAGGTTGCGGGTCGAGTCGGTGAGCGCCTTGAGCTGGCCCATCCATTGCTCGGCGGCCTCGTCGATCAGGGCCGCGTCCGCCTCCGGATACGGCTGCATCATGATCGAAGCGGCATCCGCGGCAAGCTTCTTGCCGGCCAGCGGCGCGATCGTCTGCCACAGCTCCTCGGTGACGAACGGAATGATCGGATGGGCCATGCGCAGGATCACCTCGAGCACGCGGAGCAGGGTGTGGCGGGTCGCGCGCTGCTGGCCTTCGGAGCCGTTCTGGACCTGGACCTTGGCCACCTCCAGATACCAGTCGCAAAACTCATCCCAGACGAATTTGTAGATGGCGGCGGCGATGTTGTCGAAGCGGTAGTCCTGGAAACCCTTGGCCACCTCGAGCTCGGCGCGCTGCATCATAGAAACGATCCAGCGGTCGGCCTGCGACAGGTCGGCCGGGCTGGCGCCGCAATCCTTTCCCTCCGTGTTCATGAGCACGAACTTGGTCGCGTTCCACATCTTGTTGCAGAAGTTGCGGTAGCCCTCGGCGCGGCCGAGGTCGAAATTGATGTTGCGTCCCAGCGAGGCGTAGCTGGCCATGGTGAAGCGCACGGCGTCGGCGCCGTAGGCGGCGATGCCCTCCGGGAACTCGCGGCGCGTGGCCTTGGCTATTTTTTCGGCCGCGCGCGGGTTCATCAGCCCGCTCGTGCGCTTTTCGACCAAGGCGTCGATGCCGACGCCGTCGATCAGGTCGATCGGGTCGAGCGTGTTGCCCTTGGATTTGGACATCTTCGCGCCCGTCGAGTCGCGCACCAGGCCGTGCACGTACACCGTCTCGAACGGCACCTTGCCCGTGAAGTGCGCGGTCATCATGACCATGCGCGCGACCCAGAAGAAGATGATGTCGAAGCCGGTCACCAGCACCGACGAGGGCATGAACATCTTCATGTCCGGGGTTTCCTCGGGCCAGCCCATGGTCGAGAACGGCACCAGCGCCGACGAAAACCAGGTGTCGAGCACGTCGTCGTCGCGCCGCAGCGCGCCGGTCGAGCCGGCGGCCGCCGCCTTGGCCTGGGCCTCCTGCTCGCTACGCGCCACAAAAATATTGCCCGCCTCGTCGTACCAGGCGGGAATCCGGTGGCCCCACCACAGCTGGCGCGAGATGCACCAGTCCTGGATGTTCTCGAGCCACTGGTTGTAGGTCGTGCTCCAGTTTTCAGGCACGAACTTGATCTCGCCCTGCGCCACTTTTTCAAGCGCGACCTCGGCGATCGACTTGCCGGGGAAGAAGGTGCCTTCCGGCGCCGGCTTGCTCATCGCCACGAACCACTGGTCGGTGAGCATCGGCTCGATGACCACGCCGGTGCGATCGCCCCGCGGCACCATCAGCTTGTGCGGCTTGGTTTCGGCCAGCAGGCCGAGCGCCTCGAGGTCGGCCACGATCTGCTTGCGCGCGGCGAAGCGGTCCATGCCGGCGTAGGCGCCGGGGGCGTCGTCGGTGATCTTGGCGTCGAGCGTGAGGATGCAGATTTTTTCCAGATTGTGGCGCTGGCCGACCGCATAGTCGTTGAAGTCGTGCGCGGGCGTGATCTTGACGCAGCCGGTGCCGAACTCCTTGTCGACATAGCTGTCGGCGATGACCGGGATTTCGCGGTCGGTCAGCGGCAGCTTGAGCATCTTGCCCACCAGCGGCAGGTAGCGCTCGTCGGTCGGGTCGACCGCCACGGCGACGTCGCCGAGCATGGTCTCGGGGCGCGTGGTCGCGACCGTGAGCTCGCCGCTGCCGTCGGCCAGCGGGTAGCGGATGTACCACATGAAACCGTCTTCCTCCTCGGACACGACCTCGAGGTCGGACACCGCCGTGCCGAGCACCGGATCCCAGTTGACGAGCCGCTTGCCGCGGTAGATCAGGCCCTGCTCGAACAGGCGCACGAAGACCTCGGAGACGACCTTCGAGCGCGGCTCGTCCATCGTGAAGTACTCGCGCCGCCAGTCGGGCGAGGTGCCCATGCGGCGCATCTGCCCGGTGATGATGTTGCCCGATTTTTCCTTCCACTCCCAGACCTTCTCGACGAAGGCCTCGCGCCCGAGGTCGTGGCGCGAGATCTTTTGCGCGTCGAGCTGGCGCTCGACCACGATCTGGGTCGCGATGCCCGCGTGGTCGGTGCCCGGGATCCACGCCGTGTTAAAGCCGCGCATGCGGTAGTAGCGGGTCAGCCCGTCCATGATGGTCTGGTTGAACGCGTGCCCCATGTGCAAGGTGCCCGTCACGTTCGGCGGCGGCAGCTGGATGCTGAACGCGGGCTTGCCCTCGTCCATGGTGGCGGCGAAGTAGCCGCGTTGTTCCCACTCTGTGCGCCAGAACTGTTCAATGTCGGCGGGCTCGAAAGACTTGGCTAATTCCATGGTGTGTAGGGCTTCAAATAGGCGAAAACACCCATTATAGTTGACCGGCGCCGGCCTGCGCCGGGCCGGGGGCGGTTTTTGTAAGGACGAAAAAAAAGGACGCCGGAGCGTCCTTTTTTAGATGCCGCGTGCTGCTTAGTTGCCGCAACCGAGGTTCGTGATACGGGTGTGCATCGTCTTGGCTTGCACCAGGCCGTTACCGTACTTGTTGTCCTTGCCGACCGGGCCGAGGTCCAGTGCCGACTTGTTCATCGAAGCGCGGATCTGTGCGCCCGTGCAAGTTGGGAAGTAGCTCCACACCAGCGCGGCGACGGCCGACACGTGCGGGGTGGCCATCGAGGTGCCGTCGAAGTAGGCGTAGCTGTTGGCAGCGACGCCAACCGTTGTCGATTGGCCGAGTTGACCCATCATGGCCGCGCCTTCAGCATCGCTCGCCGTCACCGACGGGATGGTGCTGACGACGGTGCCCATGGTGCCGCCGAAGCCGCCAGCGACGTTGTTGTAGATCGCCGCGCCGACGCCGCCGCTGTTCTGGCAGTTCATCACTTTGGTGGCGAAGTCGATCACGCCGCGCGAGATCAGGCAAACCTTGCCCGACATCGAGCCGGCGGTCACGACGTCGCCGTTGCCGAAGTTGGCCAAAGCGCCCGTGGCGACCTTGACTGGCGAACCGTCCATGCCGCCCGGTGCGTACGTCACGCCGCCGACGACCAGGGTCGGCGCGCTGCCGGAACCGGTTGGCACCGTCGAGAGCACGTTCACGCCAGGACCGGCGATTTCAACCGAGCTGTTGTACTGCGAGAACGTTGCCCACGCTTTGGCTTCGTCGACAGCGCCGACCATCATGACGCTGGTGTAGCCGGCAGGGTAGGAAACCACGGTGTTGCCGTCGTTGCCGGCAGCGGCGATGCTCAGGACGCCGGCGGCGGCGAGCTTGTCGAAAGCGTTCTTCTCGGTACGGTTCGAACGGCCGCCGCCGAGCGACATGCTGATCACGTTGGCGCCGGCCGCGCCGCACTTGTTGGCGGCGGTGGCCAGGGAGGACGAATATGCCCAGCCCGCGGCGCTGAACACCTTGACGATGTGCAGTTTCAGCTTGTTGTTCGCATTGACGCCGACCACGCCGGTGCCGCTGTTGTTGAGGGCGGCGATGGTGCCGGCGACGTGGGTGCCGTGGCTGTTCTCGTCGGTGTACCACCAGCCGGTGCCCGCATCGTACTCACCGGTGATGTTGGTGCCGCTGCTCAGATCTTCGTGGGCGCGGTCGTAGCCGGAGTCGATAATGCAGACCTTGCGGTTGCCGGCGTTGATGTCGGACAGTTGGTCGGCCTGGACTTGCTTGATGCCGTAAGGGACCAATTGGCCGAGTGCGTAAGGGGTGCCGGTCGAAGGCGAGGTGCCTGCGAAAGGCACGCGCTTCTCGTCGACTTCGATGTATTCAATGTTTGGGTTGTTCTGCAGGCCTTTGAGGCCGTTGGCCGACACTTCGATCGACATGGCGTTCATGCCCATGATTTCGTGCTTGACGGAACCTTTCGCAGCTGCGACGGCCGACTTCACGTTAGCGGCTTTGCCCGGTTTGAACGCGACGATCATGCGTGTCGTGTCAGTGGCTGCGGCCGAAGCACTACCCAGAACTCCTACTGCGACGCCGGCTACCAGTACTTTGACAGCCAGGGAGAGCTTGGATACTGCGAATTGTTTTTGCGTCATGTGTATTTCTCCGATTGATATATTTAGACTGTCGCCGTTGACTTGTGGCCCCGGTGCAGTGGTTGTTATAAGTAGTACCAAACACAATTGCCTGTTCGTGAGGCAATGCAGCGAATGTAGGGGTTTTTTTTAGTGCAATCAATCGAAGAAAATGTGCGAATGCAGCAAGTGTTGTATTGTTTATGTGTGCAATTGTATTTGTTTGTAATCTCCGATTTCGATGCTATTATTTTGCGCGTTGATGGGTCCGCCACGTGAAACAAGGTACATTGCCGGGCGGCAATGCCCTATGGGGCGAAAAAATCACGCAAAAACGGACGCTTCGGCGTCCTTTATTATTTGAGCAAGTGTTGTTGCGCGACACATACCAAAAGGCGCCGCGCGGGTCCGGAACGCGCAAAAGAAACGTTGTATAATCCATCCGCTGCCGCAACGCAGCAAAACGCTAGGGGTCCTGCAAATCGCGAACAATCGCGCCGCGCGGGTGAGAAACACCCTCTGAACCTGATCTGGATAATGCCAGCGAAGGGAAGCCAGTAAGAACCGTGAGCGGGAGCCATTCCCGCGCGCCCCGCGCCCGCCGCAAGCCCCGGTTCCCCGACTCCTTTGCTGGCTCCTGCCCCCAAAGGAGCCACATGAACGCACCACTGAAATTCGATTCCGCCAGCGCCACCGTCGACCTGGCCGCCATCGCCCCGTTCCCCAACTCGCGCAAAGTGTATGTGCAAGGCAGCCGGCCCGACCTGCGCGTGCCGATGCGCGTCATCGAACAGGGCGCCACCGGCGACGACTTCGGCGGCGAGCCCAACGCGCCGGTGTATGTCTACGACACCTCGGGCCCGTACACCGATCCCGAGGCCAGCATCGACATCCGCGCCGGCCTGGCCACGCCGCGCCAGGCCTGGATCGACGCGCGCGCCGACACCGAGTCGCTCGACGGTCCCAGTTCGCGCTACGGCGCCGCGCGCCAGGGCGACGCCAGCCTCGACGCCCTGCGTTTCACGGCGCGCCGCCCGCCGCGGCGCGCCCTGGGCGGCGCCAACGTGACCCAGAAGCACTACGCGCGCCGCGGCATCGTCACCGCCGAGATGGAATTCGTCGCGATCCGCGAGAACCTGCAGCGCCGCCAGTACCTCGAGGCGCTGGGCGCGGCCGGTCCAACCGGGCAGCGCAACGCCGCCCTGATGGCGCGCCAGCACCCGGGCCAGAGCTTCGGCGCCGCCATCCCGGCCGAGATCACGGGCGAGTTCGTGCGCCAGGAGATCGCCCGCGGGCGCGCCATCATCCCGGCCAACATCAACCACCCGGAACTCGAGCCGATGATCATCGGGCGCAATTTCCTCGTCAAGATCAACGCCAACATCGGCAACTCGGCCGTGACCTCGTCGATCGGCGAGGAGGTCGACAAGCTGACCTGGGCGATCCGCTGGGGCGCCGACAACGTCATGGACCTGTCGACCGGCAAGAACATCCACGAGACGCGCGAATGGATCATCCGCAACAGCCCGGTCCCGATCGGCACCGTGCCGCTCTACCAGGCGCTCGAAAAGGTGGGCGGCAAGGCCGAGGACCTGACCTGGGAGATTTTTCGCGACACCCTCATCGAACAGGCCGAGCAGGGCGTCGACTACTTCACGATCCACGCCGGCGTGCTGTTGCGCTATGTGCCGATGACGGCCAAGCGGCTAACAGGCATCGTCTCGCGCGGCGGCTCGATCATGGCCAAGTGGTGCTTGGCGCACCACCGCGAATCGTTCCTGTACACCCATTTCGAGGACATCTGCGCCATCATGAAGGCCTATGACGTCGCCTTTTCGCTCGGCGACGGCCTGCGCCCGGGCTCGATCTACGACGCCAACGACGAGGCCCAGCTGGCCGAGCTCAAAACGCTCGGCGAGCTCACCGAGCTGGCTTGGAAGCACGACGTGCAGGTCATGGTCGAGGGCCCGGGGCACGTGCCGATGCAGCTCATCAAGGAGAACATGGACCTGCAGCTCGAGCAATGCGGCGAGGCCCCGTTCTACACGCTCGGTCCGCTCACGACCGACATCGCGCCCGGCTACGACCACATCACCTCGGGCATCGGCGCGGCCCTGATCGGCTGGTACGGCACCGCGATGCTGTGCTACGTCACGCCCAAGGAGCACCTCGGCCTGCCCGACAAGGACGACGTCAAGGACGGCATCATCACGTATAAAATCGCGGCCCACGCGGCCGACCTGGCCAAGGGCCACCCGGGCGCCCAGATCCGCGACAACGCGCTGTCGAAGGCGCGCTTCGAGTTCCGCTGGGACGACCAGTTTAACCTCGGGCTCGACCCCGACCGGGCGCGCCAGTTCCACGACCAGACGCTGCCCAAGGAGTCGGCCAAGGTGGCCCATTTCTGCTCCATGTGCGGACCCCATTTCTGCTCGATGAAGATCACCCAGGAGGTGCGCGCTTACGCCGCCACGCTGGGCGTGTCGGACGCGGCCGCGCTCGAGCGGGGCATGGAGGTCAAGGCGATCGAATTCGTCAAAAAAGGGACCGAAATCTACAGCAAGGGATGAGCATGATCGAGATCGAACTCAACGGCGAGCCCCACGCGGTCGCGCCGGCGTGCACCCTGTCCGGCCTGGTCGAAGGGCTCGGGCTGGGACAACAGGCGCTGGCGCTCGCGGTCAACCGCGCGGTGGTGCCGAGGGCGCAATGGCCGCAGCGCGTGTTGAATGCGCGCGACCGGGTCGACCTGGTGCGCGCCATCGGCGGCGGCTGAAAAGCTACATCGTCCTCGCGCATGCGGGGACCCATAGAAAGATGGCGCTGAGTAACCGTTCCATGGGGGTGGCGCATGCGCCACCGCCTCCGCGAGGACGGCGTGGGTTTTTGATTTAGATGAATTTGGCTGGGCGGCTTCGGCGCCGCCGGTTTTTACAAGGACTAATATATGACAAACGAAACAGATTTCCTCACCATCGCCGGCAAGCAATACCGTTCGCGCCTGCTGGTCGGCAGCGGCAAATACCGCGACCTGGCCCAGACGCGCGAGGCGACCGACGCCGCCGGCGCCGAGATCGTCACGGTGGCGATCCGGCGCGTCAACATCGGCCAGGACCCGAACGCGCCGAGCCTGCTCGACGTGCTGCCGCCGTCGCAGTACACGATCCTGCCCAACACGGCCGGCTGCTACACCGCGCGCGACGCCGTCTACACGCTGCAGATGGCGCGCGAGCTGCTCGGCGGCCACAAACTGGTCAAGCTCGAGGTGCTCGGCGACGACAAAACGCTGTTCCCGCACATGCCCGAGACGCTGGTCGCGGCCGAGGCGCTGGTGCGCGACGGCTTCGACGTGATGGTCTATTGCAGCGACGACCCGATCCAGGCGCGCCTGCTCGAACAGATCGGCTGCGTCGCCGTCATGCCGCTGGCCTCGCTGATCGGCTCGGGCATGGGCATCGTCAACCCCTGGAACCTGTCGCTGATCATCGAACAGGCCACGGTGCCGGTGCTGGTCGACGCCGGCGTCGGCACCGCCTCGGACGCGGCCATCGCGCTCGAGTTGGGCTGCGACGGCGTGCTCATGAACAGCGCCATCGCGCTCGCGCGCGACCCGGTGCGCATGGCCGGCGCGATGCGGCTGGCGGTGATGGCCGGGCGCGAGGCCTGGCTGGCCGGGCGCATGCCGCGCCGCTTCGCCGCCTCGCCGTCGTCGCCGCTGGCGGGCCGGCTCGGCGCGGCCGGGGCTGGAGGGGAGGGCGCGTGACGACGCCCTGCGTGCTGGTGTTCGCGGGGCTCGACCCGAGCGGCGGGGCCGGCATCGCGGCCGACATCGGCGCCATCGCCGCCCAGGGCGCGCATGCGCTGCCGGTGGTCACCGCCCTGACCGTGCAGGACAACAACCGCGTGCACGAGGTGGTGCCGGTCAACACCGCCCTGCTCGCGCGCCAGGCCGCCGTGCTGGTCGAACGCTTCGCCGTCAAGGCGGTCAAGATCGGCATTCCGGGCAGCCGCGCCAACGCCGAGGCCATCGCCGCCGTGCTGGCGCTGCTGCGCGCGCGCGATCCGGCGCTGCCGGTGGTGCTCGACCCGGTGCTCGCGAGCGGCCATGGCGACCTGCTCGGGCACGGCGACGCGCTGCACGCGCTCGCGCCGTTGCTGGCGCTGGCCACGGTGCTGGTGCCCAACCTGCCCGAGGCCGGGCGGATCGGCCCGCTGCCCGGCGCGCACGTGCTCGTGACGGGCGGCCATGGCGCCGGCGACGCCGTGCGCAACGACTGGCACGGCGCCGGTGGCGAGGCGCGCAGCTGGAGCTGGCCGCGCCTGGCCGGCCAGTTCCACGGCAGCGGCTGCACCTTGGCGGCGGCGATCGCGGCGCGGCTCGCCCGCGGCGACGGCGTCGAACAGGCGCTCGAGCGGGCCCAGGCTTATTGCCACGCCGCGCTGGCGCAGTCGTTTGCGATCGGCCCCGGACAGCGCATTCCGCGCCGCCAGCCAGCATTTGAAACAATCCCCTTCGAAACACCCCACCCAACAACAGGAGCGATGCAACCATGATGCGCGGCTTATATATAGTGACCCCCGACTGGGACGACACCGAGCTGCTGCTCGAGAGCACCGAACAGGCACTGGACGCCGGCGCGGCCATGGTGCAATACCGACACAAGACGGCCGGCTGGGCCCAGCGCGTGGCGCAGGGCGCGGCGCTGCTGTCGCTGTGCCGGCGCTACCGGCGCCCTTTGATCATCAACGACCACTTGTCGCTGTGCCTGACGCTCGGGGCGGACGGCGTGCACCTGGGCGGCGCCGACGGCGCGCTCGCGCACGCGCGCGCCGCCCTCGGACCCGGCAAGATCGTCGGCGCCTCGTGCTATGGCGAGCTGGCGCTGGCGCGCGAGGCCGAACGCGCGGGCGCCAGTTATGTCGCCCTCGGCGGCTTCTACCCGTCCAAGGTCAAGCAGTACAGCTTCCGCACCGAGCCCGACCTGGTGCTCGAGGCCAAGCGCGCGCTCGCGCTGCCGCTGGTGGTGATCGGCGGCATGACGCCGGCCAACGCGCAGCCGCTGGTGGCGCGCGGGGCCGACCTGGTGGCCGCCATCAGCAGCGTCTACCAGGCGAGCTGCGTGGCCGCGGCGGTGGCCGGTTTCGACGCCCTGTTCGCCGCGCACACGCTCGCCAAGCGGGAATCGGGGGCGCGGGTATAATTTAGCAATTCGCCAACCCGCCCGGCCCAGGAGGCCTTCAACGATGCACGCCGCAATGCACGCCGCCATGCAGTCCGCCAAACCCGGCAAGCGCCGCATCCTGATCGTCGACGACGAGCCGGTGCTGCTGCAGTTCCTGGCCGAAGTGCTCGGCCACGCCGGCTACGACACGGTCGCGGCCTGCTCGGCCGAGGAGGCGCTCGAACAGATCGCCCTTGGCGAGCCCGACTTGGCCCTGCTCGACATCACCATGCCCGGCATGAGCGGGCTCGAGCTCGGCGCCCACCTGCGCGAGAACAGCACGGTGCCGTTCATGTTCCTGTCGGCCGTCGAGGACACCGAATCGGCCAAGCAGGCGGCCGCCTACGGCGCCGTCGGCTACATCGTCAAACCGGTCGACGCCGGGCGCCTGCTGGCCGCCTTCGAGGCCGGTCTGGCGCGCGCCGACGAGATCGCCCAGTTGCGCCTGACCGAGCACAACCTCAATGCCGCGCTCAACGCCGGGCGCGAGACCAGCCTCGCCGTCGGCCTGCTGATGGGCAAATTCCAGACCGACCGCGACACCGCCTTCGACGTGCTGCGCGACCACGCCCGCTCGAACCGGCGCAAGATCAACGAAGTGGCCGAGCAGTTGCTGGCCGCCGAGGAGGTGCTCAACAAACTGCACGCGGCCTTCATCAACCGCTTGCGCGGCAAATAACGCGGCCCCTGGCCGCGCGCCTACCAACAGTTACGGCTGTCACACGTCCGGCTGAAATTTGGATACCGTCCGTGTGTTTTCGGCGCAAATTGCGCGCTATACTTGCTCTGAAGTTTGCCAGTTGCAACACTAAAGTGCAACACTCAATTGCAACACTAAATTGCAACACTTCACCGCCGCGGCGATCCCAATCCCGCTCCCGCGCGCACCGCCGCCGCTGCCTGGCGACCGGTTTTTCTTGTCTCGGCCCAGCTCCGCCGATTGTCCAGCCTGAACGTGCGCGCATGTTTTTCGCGCCGTCCGGAGTTTCGATCGCTTAGCTTGACCCGTTTGCGCCGCCGCGGCGCCGGACGGCCGCCCGGGAAAGACAACACCATGCGAGCACTCAAATCGATCTTATACGTGGAGGATGACGTCCATGTGCGCACGACCGCCAAGCTGGTGCTCGAAGTGATCGGCAACTTCACGGTGCGCGAATGCTGCTCCGGGCGCGAGGCGCTGCTGGCGGCGCACGATTTCCATCCCGACCTGATCTTGCTCGACGTCATGATGCCCGACCTCGACGGCCTGGCCACGCTACAGATGCTGCGCCGCATTCCCCACCTGGCCGACACCCCTGCCGCCTTCGTCACCGGCCGCACCACCACCGAGGACGTCGAACGCTACCTCGGCGCCGGTGCCATCGGCGTGATCGCCAAGCCGCTGGTGCCGCTGCGCCTGACCGACCAGCTCAATTCCCTGTGGGAGCAGCGCGCGCGCAAGCCGCGGCGGGCGGGCGCGGCCGGGTAGGCCCCGGCGTGGCCGGCCGGCGGCAAAAAGTGCCGGTTCGGGCCCGTGTTGCGCATACCCTGGCCCTTCCCAGCGCTTTTTTTCTTCAACCGATCAACCGATCAAGCCCTCAGTGCCCGTGGATGGCGTAATTGTCGAGGTAGTAGGTGTCGCCGCTGAGCGTGTTCGGGTTGATCAGCAAGACCATCTGGTTGACGGCGCTGTTGGCGGTATTCGTGTCGAGCCGGTCGTCGAGCAGGAACTTGAGCCGTTGCCATCCGTTCTGCACGGTGGTGCGCGCCAGGTAGCGCGAGTGGCGCCCCACCGGGAAGTTGCTGGCCGTTGCCACGTTTTTGTTCTCAAGCTGGATCAGCAGTGGCGTGCCGACCGCGGCGCCCGTGTAGACGTCGAGGTAGAACGCCTTGTCGCCGCGGAGGTAGAACGAGGCGTCCGGCACCTGGGTCGTGCTGCCGTTGACCAGGTCGTAGGCCGTGGCGGCGTTGCGCACATATTTGGCCACGGTGGCCGAGTTGTTCACCGTGTTGGGCGCCGGGTTGGGCACCGACTGGTTCAGCACCCCGGTCGTGGCGGTGTAGCTGATGTTGTGGATGGCCTCGAAGTCGTCGAGCGTGACCGTTTTGGCCAGCACCGGCGACACCGTCACCGCCGCGCTCTTGGTGAAGCTGCCGCAGCCGTCGGTGGTGCTCAGCGACACCGTGCCGCCGGTGGTGCCCCAGTTGACCGTGAACGTATTCGCGCTCGAGGACTGCCCGCCCGGCCCGCTCCAGGCGTAGGTGGCGCCGGTGCCGGCCTGGTCGACCACGCGGTAGGTGCTGCTCGTGTTGGGCTCGACGATCAGCGGCCCGCTGAGCGAAGGTTGCGGATAGGCGTAGACGCGCACGTAGTCGGCCTGCAGCGTCTGCGGCAGGGCGGTGGCGTCGACGGTGCCGCCCAGGGTGCCGCCGACCGCCATGTTCAGGATCAGGTAGTACTGGTAGTTTTCAAACGTCCAGTCGGCCGGGTTGGCCATGTCGGACGGGGTCTTGGTGGCGTACAGCACGTCGTCGATGTACCAGCTGATCTTGTTGGGGCTCCAGACCACCGAGTACACATGGAAGGCGTCGGCCCAGCTGTCGGGCTGCTTGTAGATGTGGCTGGTCAGGAACTGGTGGTTGGTGTTGGACGAGCCGTAGTGGATGCTACCGAGGTGGAACATGCTCTTTTGCCCGGTCGCCTCCTGGATGTCGATCTCGCCGCTTGCCGGCCAGCCGACGGTGGTATTGGCCGGCAACATCCAGAACGCCGACCACATCCCGCTGCCTTTCGGGGTCTTGATGCGCGCCTCGAAGCGGCCGTGTTTCCACTGGCCGCCGCCCGGCCGGTTCAGGGTGCGCATGCGGGCCGAGGTGTACGACTTGGAGCCGACGCGCTGCTTCTTGGCCGTGATCGTCAGCAGGCCGTTGGCGACGGTGGCGTTGGCCGCCTGGTAGGACTGCAATTCACCGTTGCCCCATCCACACAGGCCGTAGCTGCAGCCGTCGCCGATCTGCATCTCCCATTTGTTCAAATCGACCGCGGTGCCGTTGAACTCGTCGGCGAAGACCGGCGTCAGGCTCGGACATTGCTGTCCGAACGAGGGGGATGCGAGCAGGGCCAGTGCGGCCGCCAGCAAAGGTCTTTTTATGCGTTTCGCATAATTTTTTGTATAAAACATTTCCGTCTCCTTTAATTGTTTTGATGGGACCATCGGCCCCGTATCCAATAGCGCGCTCGCCCCGTCGGCGCAGGGCGCAGAAGGGCCTGCCCCGCAGCGGGCGCCCGCAAAATGGAAACGATTCCAATAATCTGTTCGGAGTTTGCCTCAAACAGATTCCGGCGTCAATCGCCACATTCGGAGACGCTTTCTTGCTCGGGAATTGGCTGGCGGGCTTGTGGTTGGCTTGATATGATGGCGCACGCGCGCGCAGGCGCCCCACCATCACATCAGGCACAGGACCAACATGAAAACCAAGGCAGCGATTGCATGGAAAGCGGGCGCCCCGCTGACGATCGAAGAAGTCGATCTGGAGGGCCCGAAGGAGGGCGAGGTGCTCGTTGAGATCAAGGCCACCGGGATCTGCCACACCGACTACTACACCCTCTCTGGCGCCGATCCCGAGGGCATCTTCCCGTCGATCCTCGGCCACGAGGGCGCCGGCGTGGTGGTCGATGTCGGGCCCGGCGTCAAGAGCCTGCGCAAGGACGACCACGTCATCCCGCTGTACACCCCCGAATGCCGCCAGTGCAAGTTCTGCCTGTCGCAAAAAACCAATCTGTGCCAGTCGATCCGCTCGACCCAGGGCCGCGGCCTGATGCCCGACGCCACCAGCCGCTTCTCGATCGACGGCAAGCCGATCTTCCACTACATGGGCACCTCGACGTTCTCGAACTACATCGTGGTCCCCGAGATCGCGCTGGCCAAGGTGCGCCCGGACGCGCCGTTCGACAAGATCTGCTACATCGGCTGCGGCGTGACCACCGGCGTGGGCGCGGTGCTGTTCACCGCCAAGGTCGAAGCCGGCGCCAACGTGGTCGTGTTCGGGCTCGGCGGCATCGGCCTGAACGTGATCCAGGCCGCCAAGATGGTCGGCGCCGACAAGATCATCGGGGTCGACCTGAACCCGGCGCGCCAGGCCATCGCGCGCAAGTTCGGCATGACGCACTTCATCAACCCGGGCGAGACCGAGAACGTGGTCGACGCGATCGTGCAACTGACCGACGGCGGCGCCGACTACAGCTTCGAGTGCATCGGCAACGTGACGACCATGCGCCAGTCGCTCGAGTGCTGCCACAAGGGCTGGGGCCAGTCGATCATCATCGGCGTGGCGGCGGCGGGGCAGGAGATCTCCACCCGGCCGTTCCAGCTGGTGACGGGGCGCGTGTGGAAGGGTTCGGCCTTCGGCGGCGCGCGCGGGCGCACCGACGTGCCGAAGATCGTCGACTGGTACATGGAGGGCAAGCTCAACATCGACGACCTGATCACCCACCGCCTGCCGCTCGAGCGCATCAACGAGGGCTTCGACCTGATGAAGAGCGGGGAGTCGATCCGCTCGGTCGTGCTGTACTAGGCGTTGGAACCGGGGATGTCGCCCGAGGATTTCGTGCGCGCGGCGATCGGGCGCATGGCGCCGCTCGCCGACGCCGGCAAGGCGCGGCAGATGCGCGCCTATCTGCGCGACCAACACGACTTCCTCGGCGTGCCCGCCCCGGCGCGGCGCGCGGCCATCGCCGGCATCGGCGCTTGCAAGTTCGAGCAGGGCCCGCTGCTGCAAACCGTCGACTTGCTGTGGGCCCTGCCGCAGCGCGAGTACCGCTACGTGGCCACCGGCCTGCTGGCCAGGAACGTGGCACGGGTGGAATTGGGCAGCGTCGACCACCTGCTGCGGTTGGCGCAAATCGATTTATGGTGGGAAACCGTCGACGGCCTGTCCGGCGTGATCTCGGACATCATTTTGCGGGAGCGCGCGTGCGACCCGAACGCGCAGGAAATCATGGACGCCTCGCTTGCGCACCCATCACTTTGGGTGCGCCGCATCGCGATGATCCATCAGCTCGGCTGGCGGCAAAAAACCGACAGCGCGAGGCTGTATTCCTACGCCGCGACACTGGCGCACGAACCGGACTTCTTCATCCGCAAGGCGATCGGCTGGGCCCTGCGCGACTACGCGCGCTGGGAACCCGCTTCGGTCAAAAATTTTGTGACCCGCAAGGACCTGTCGTTTTCGCCCCTGACGGTGCGCGAGGCCCTCAAGCATATCGACTAGGAGCCTGTCGGACTTAGGGAGTCGAAGCGAAACGGTCGAGGGAAAAAACGCTGGGCGAGGACAGATTTTGACGATTTCGCAGTGCCAATAGCGAGCTATTGGCCGAGAAATCGGCGAAATATGGTCCGTCCAGCACTTTTTGCAGCCGACGATCCTAAGTCCGACAGGCTCCTAGCTCTCCAACTGGTCGCGTTTCCGCTGCTGCCGCGGCTGGAGAAGGGCGCGCCCTTTTTCCACCCTACGCCCTGGCCATAGCGTGAAAAGCGGGCTGATGCGGGGTTGTTTCCGATTGGGATTGCGGCGAGGGGGGCGGGGTGTGCCTGCCCAAGCCCCTCTGGCATTCGTGCTCGTTTGCCGCACTCGTTCGTGCTCGTTTTGTCGTGTTTGAACTGTGCCGTTTTTGCCCTGTTGAACAAAGAGGAAAAGCGAGAAAACCAGACAAAACGAGAACGGGAAACGAGCATGAATGCCACACACACCCACGCAGTACCTGCCACCTCGATCGACGCCCTGTCGAAACGTTTATCCGAAACATTTATTCGAAACATTTATCCGAAACATTTATCCGAAACGCGCGCGCCCTTGCTCCCGGCGCAAGCCGCAGCCATCGCTATTGACGAATGGACCGCCAGAGCGCGCGAAAAGGCAAGTCCATCGCGCGGTGGAGTGCGTGGCTACCAATGGAAATGCATCTTCCTTCCAGATGGGACAGACTTGCTCCTAAGCGATCATTGCAGCTTCGCGACTGAAATCACGGGGCGCGCCCCTCAGGGTCCGACAGGCTCCCAGCGGCCAAGCCCGCGCTGCCGGCGCCGTCCCGGTGCTACCATCGAAGCATGGTCACGCCGCCCACACAGCCAGTGCTTTGCACGATAGGTCATTCCGACAGGCCGTTGGAGGCATTTCTCGACCTGCTCAAGATCAACCAGATACAACGCGTGGTCGACATACGAACGGTTCCCCGCTCCCGCCACAATCCCCAGTTCGATCAAAGCGCACTCCCGGCCACCCTGGCAACGGTTGGCTTGTCGTACAGCCATCTGCCCGGCCTGGGCGGCTTGCGCCACGCCGCGCGCGATTCCCAAAACACCGGCTGGCGCAACACCTCGTTCCGTGGCTACGCCGACTACATGCAGACGGCCGAGTTCGCGCAGGCGGTCGATTTGCTCGCCGACCTCGCCCGGCATGAATGCTGCACCCTGATGTGCGCCGAAGCGGTGCCATGGCGCTGCCACCGATCGCTGGTTACCGATGCGCTGCTGTTGCGCGGTTTCCGGGTCGAGCACATCGTCGGCCCCAAGTCGCGCAAACCCCACACGCTGACCACGTTCGCGCATGTTGACGGCACCCATATCACGTATCCGGGCCCGGCCGCCGACGTTCGGCAAGCACCTTGAACCACAAACGCTACCCGAGCCCTGACGCGAGCCCTGACGCGAGCCTTAACGCGCTGCTCGCCGAGGTGCGCGACTGCCGCGTGTGCGAGGCGCACCTTCCGCTCGGGCCGCGGCCCGTGCTCCAGGCCGCGGCAGGGGCGCGCATCCTGATCGTCGGCCAGGCGCCGGGCGCGCGCGTGCATGCGTCCGGCGTGCCGTGGGACGACGCCAGCGGCGCCCGGCTACGGCAGTGGCTGGGCGTCGAAGCGGCAGAGTTTTACGGAGAGCGCTTCGCGATCATTCCCATGGGCTATTGCTATCCGGGGCGCGGCAAGGGTGGCGACCTGCCGCCGCGCCGCGAGTGCGCCGATTTGTGGCTCGACATGTTGCTCGACAAAATCCCCTCGATCGAACTGACGCTGCTGATCGGCCTGCATGCGCAAAGGCATTTTCTCGGGCGCCGCCGCAAAGCCACATTGACCGACACGGTGCGCGCCTGGCGCGAGTTCGCACCGGCGTTTATTCCCTTGCCCCATCCATCGCCGCGCAACACGCCATGGTTCCAAGCCAACCCCTGGTTCGAGCAGGAGTTGCTCCCCATGCTCAAAGCGCGCATCGAAAACAGGAAAAAATAATCTTGATGCTAACGATTACGCGTGTAATCATCAACCTATCTATTACACGTGTAATTAATCGGGGGGTATCAATGGCATCGAACATTCACATCAGCGAAGCGGAGTCGCTCGTCATGGAGGCGCTCTGGCACAGGCCCGGGATGGCGGCGGAAGACGTGATCGCCACGCTCGCCGACAAGCAGCAATGGCAGGAGGCGACGGTCAAGACCTTGCTCAACCGCCTGCTCAAGAAGGGCGCCATCAGCGCGCAAAAGGATGGCAGGCGCTTCCTGTATTCGCCCGTGCTGCTGCGCGAAGACTGGGTCGCGAGCGAGAGCACCGGGCTGATCGACCGCCTGTTCGGCGGCAACCTCGCGCCGCTGGTCGCCCATTTCGGCCAACACCGGAAACTAAGCAAAGCCGAAGCCGAAGAAATCAAGAAGCTGATCGAGGGCATGAGCGAGGGCATGAGCGATGGAAAATAATCTGATCTCCACGCTGGTGGAGGCGGGCTGGGCCGCGAGCGCCGCGGTGCTGCTTGTGCTGCTGCTCCGAAAACCGCTGCGCCGCCTGTCCGGCGCGTACCAGGCCTGGCTGATCGTGCCGGTCGCAACCGTCGCGTCGCTCGCGGCGGCGCTGCTGCCGATGGCGCCCGTCGCCAGGCCGGTCATGCTTGTATCGTTGCCGGCAATGGAGGCGGCATCGACCTCCATGTCGGTCGTGGGTGCGGGCGGCATCGACTGGACGCCCTGGCTGTTGCTGGGCTGGCTCGGCGGCGCGCTTGCGCTGGGCATTTGGATGGCGCGCGCCCACCAGCGCTTTGTGCTGTCAGTGGGCGGCACGGTAGAACGCGACGGGGTCTTCCACTCGGATTCGACGCATGCCGGCCCGGCCCTGGTCGGCGTGTGGCGGCCGCGCATCGTCGTCCCTTCCGATTTCACCTCGCGCTTCACGCTTGATGAGCAAAACCTCGTTCTTGCCCATGAGCGCGTGCATGCGCGGCGGCGCGACACGGCCGCCAATCTCGCCTGCGCGCTGGTCCAGTGCGTGCTCTGGTTCAACCCGCTGGCCCACCTCGGCGCGCGCTGTTTCCGCTTCGACCAGGAGCTCGCCTGCGACGACGCGGTCATGCGACAGACGCCGGCGATGCGGCGCAGCTATGCCCAAGCCATGTTGAAAGCCCAGTTGGCAGGGGCCGGCAGTTCAATCAGTTGTCATTGGCAGTCCCACCATCCATTAAAGGATCGCATCATGAATCTAGACCGACTCCAACCCCGTTCGGGACGCTTGTTCGCCGGCCGCGCCGTGCTCGCCGCCCTGATCTGCCTGGGCGGTTACAGCGCCCTTGCCGCGCACGCGAAGACTGACGTTGCCTCCGGCGCCCAAGTGTATGAAGTGGCGTTGCAGATCGATGTCGGCGGCAAACATATCACGCAGCGCAAGTATGCGCGTATGGATGAGCAGTTCGAGATTGCGGTGGAAGAGGCCGGCACAAAATGGGTGGGCGAGATGAGGATCAAGCCCGGAAAGGACGGCAACATCGATATGCAGTCGAATGTGCAGGCCGGCGCGCCCGGGCCTGGAATCCACACCCTCGTTGGCGCACTCAACCATCCCTATCGTCTGATCCGGCATGACCCGAAAACCAAGGCCAGGCTCGACATGCTGGTGCTGGTCACCAAAGCGCCGATGTATGAGATTGCCATGCAACTCGAGGTGGGCGACAAGCGCTCCGAACCGAAGGTGCAGGTGCACGCCGGCGAGGCTTTCGCCGTGGCCGTCGACGAAGCCGGCGCGCGGTGGCGGCTCGATGGCGTGATCGGTCCACTGACCAGCCGGCAGATCGACATGACGGCCACGCTGACGCGCGAAAACAAGATCGTCGCCAAGCCCCGCATGCTCATCAACCTTGGCGACGAGGCGGGGATGGGCGTGAGCGACAAGGACTCGAACCAGGCATTCAAGATGAAGATGAAGGTCTCCCAACTGGGCGGCAGCACCCCGCTTGTGTTACGTGATGGAAAGGTCCAGTCCCACGAGAACAGATAAGCTGTTTTGCCGCGGAATCGGGGTTGGAGCGCGCTGAACCCGATTCCGCGATTCATCGCGCGGGGGGCCGCGCCGGTATAATGGCGCCATGCAGAATCTCCTCCACAACCTCAATCCCGAACAACTCGCCGCCGTCACGCTCCCAGCCCAAAGCGCCCTCATTTTGGCCGGCGCCGGATCGGGCAAGACGCGCGTGCTGACCACCCGGATCGCCTGGCTGATCCAGACCCAGCAGGTGTCGCCGGCGGGCATCATGGCCGTCACCTTCACCAACAAGGCTGCCAAGGAGATGCTCGCGCGCCTGTCGGCGATGTTGCCGATGAGTACGCGCGGGATGTGGGTCGGCACCTTCCACGGCCTGTGCAACCGGCTGCTGCGCACCCATTACCGCGACGCGGCCCTGCCGCAGACGTTCCAGATCCTCGATTCGCAGGATCAGTTGTCGGTCATCAAGCGCCTGCTCAAGGCCAACAACATCGACGATGAGAAATATCCGCCGAAGACGCTGATGTATTTCATCAATAACGCCAAGGACCAGGGCCTGCGCGCCCACCAGGTCGAGGCGCACGATCCGATCGAGCGCAAGCTCGTCGAGCTCTACGAGATCTACGACCTGCAATGCCAGCGCGAGGGCGTGGTCGACTTCGCCGAGTTGCTGCTGCGCTCGTACGAGCTGCTCGCGCGCAACCAGCCGCTGCGCGAGCACTACCAGCAGCGCTTCCGCCACATCCTCGTCGACGAGTTCCAGGACACCAACGACCTGCAGTACAACTGGCTCAAGCTGCTCGCGGGCCACAACGTGGTAGGCGGCGGGGCCCTGTTCGCCGTCGGCGACGACGACCAGAGCATCTACGCCTTCCGCGGCGCCAATGTCGGCAACATGGCCGCCTTCGAGCGCGAGTTCCGGGTCCAGAATTTGATCAAGCTCGAGCAGAACTACCGCTCGCACGGCCACATCCTCGACAGCGCCAACATGCTGATTTCAAACAACAGCAAGCGCCTGGGCAAGAACCTGCGCACCGACGCCGGCCACGGCGAGCCGGTGCGCATCTACGAGGCCTCGTCCGACCTCGAGGAGGCGCAGTGGATCATCGAAGAGGCCAAGTCGCTCATGGCCGAGGGCAGCGCCCGGCGCGACATCGCGATCCTATACCGCTCCAACGCGCAGTCGCGCGTGATCGAGCAAAAGCTGTTCGCGGCGGGCCTGCCGTACATCGTCTACGGCGGCCAGCGCTACTTCCAGCGCGCCGAGGTCAAACATGTGATCGCCTATCTGCAACTGATGGACAATCCGCACAACGATTCGGCCTTCCTGCGGGTCGTCAACTTCCCCACGCGCGGGATCGGCTCGCGCTCGATCGAGCAGTTGCAGGCGGCGGCCGGGCAGCAGGGCATCTCGCTGTACGCGGCGGTGCCGCATGTGGCGGGCAAGGCCGGCTCGTCGCTGGCCAATTTCGTGCGCCTGATCGAGGGCGCGCGCTTCGAGACGACCCAGCTCCCGCTGCCCGAGATGGTGCGCGTGGTGCTCGAGGCGAGCGGCCTGCTGGCCCACTACCAGGGCGAAAAAGACGGCACCGACCGGGTCGAAAACGTCGAGCAAATGGTCAGCGCCGCGACCCATTTCGTGCAGGAGGAGGGCTTCGGCCAAAACGCCCCCGCCCACCTGGGCCCGCGCGCGCAGGCGCAGTCGGGCGCGCCGATCGTGAGCGAGGACGGCATCGAGATCTTCGACGCCGACGCGCCGCTGCCGACCGTGATGTCGCCGCTGTCGGCCTTTTTGTCGCACGCCTCGCTCGAGGCCGGCGACGCCCAGGCGCAGGCCGGGCAGGACGCGCTGCAGCTGATGACGGTGCACTCGGCCAAGGGGCTCGAGTTCGACGCCGTGTTCATCACCGGCCTCGAGGAGGGCTTGTTCCCGCACGAGAGCAGCGCGCGCGAAATGGACGGGGTCGACGAGGAGCGGCGCCTGATGTACGTGGCCATCACGCGCGCCAAAAAGCGCCTGTACATGAGCTTCACGCAGACCCGCATGCTGCACGGCCAGACCCGCTACAACATGAAGTCGCGCTTTTTCGACGAGCTTCCCGAGGAGGCGCTCAAGTGGCTGTCGCCGCGGGTGCAGTCGCATTGGTCAGGCAACAAGAAGTCGGCCTGGGACGAGCCCGTCTTCGCGGGAGGATCGGACAACAAGATCGCCCATCAGATCGCGCAAAAGGCCAGCAGCGGTCCCGGCTGGCGCATCGGCGAGTCGGTGGCGCACGCCAAGTTCGGCGAGGGCGTGATCGTCAATCTGGAGGGCAGCGGCAGCAACGCGCGCGCCCAGATCAATTTTGGGCGCGCGGGGGTCAAGGTGCTCGACCTGTCGGTCGCCAAGCTCGACCGGGTGGGGCGCTAGCAGGCTGTGGGGCATGAAATTTGGACCATGAAGCGCCGCTGACTTCGGCCCGCGAAAGCGGGGTGAAGCGGGCGGCGAGCCTAATTTTCGCATGACCCCGCGAAAAAAAATTCTGACCCCGGTTTCGCTCGCGGTGCCAGTATGCGATCGATCCGACCTAGCCCAGCGCCCCGGTCTCGTCCGGGACGATCTTGGCCGTGCCCGGCGCGTCGTCGGGAAACAACTGGCGGTAGCTCGCGTAGATCGCGAGCCGGCGCAGCAGGGCGAACAGGAACATGGCGAACAGCGCCAGGGACTGCGCGATCTTGCTGGGCCCGAAAATGAGCGACGTGAGCATCAGGATGCCGATGAACATGCCGAACGAGGTGAGAATCAACACGGCGAACGCGCGCACCGAGCCTAGTATCGCGAACACGCTGTAGAACGTCGCCTTCATGGGCGGCATCTGCTTCCAGTAGGTGAGCGCCGGCGCAAAGCTCAGCAACAGCATGACGGTGTTGAAGGCCAAGGCGAGCAGCAAGGCCTTCCAGACGTCGGCCTGGGCGAACGTTGGCGGTTTCTTGGAATCGCCCATGAGCTTCGCCTGCTCCCAGAAATCGGGGCTCAAGGCAATCATCGTGATTCCCAGCAGAACCATCACAGCCACCAGATACACCACGCCAAGCTTGCACAGGGGGACCAAGGCGTCCTTGCGGAATCCGGTGACCAGCACCGACGGCGGGACCGGCTGGCCCGTCTCGATCAGGTAGCACGCCTGCATGCGCGCCATGCTGAACGACGGAATCAGCAACAAGGCGATGAACTGGCCCAGCAGCGGTACCCCGTTCAACAACATGAAGCACAGGACCTGGAGGAACAGCAGCATCGACAGGAGGCCGGGCTGTTTGCGGTACAGGGCGAAGCCTTGTTTGAACCAAAGCCAGCCGGTTATTGCGGGGATCTTATTACTCATCAGAACAGTCTTGGCGCCGGTGTGGCGATGCGTTCGCGCAGGATGCGCTCGAAATGGGTCGGGTCGTGCGGGGTCAGCATTTCGGCCGCGCGCGGCTGGTAGAAGTCAAACAGGCGCGAGAGCCAGAAGCGCAGCGCCGCCGCGCGCAGCATGGGCTGCCACGAGGCTTGCTCGTGCGCCGTGAACGGGCGCACCGCGTGGTAGGCGTCGAGCATGGCGCGCACGCGCGCCTCGTCGAGCACGCCGGTGTCGAGGTCGATGCACCAGTCGTTGACGGTGACGGCGACGTCGAACAGCCAGGTGTCGCAGCCGGCGAAGTAAAAGTCGAAAAACCCAGCGAGGCGCTCGCCGACGAACATGACGTTGTTGCGGAACAGGTCGGCGTGCACCGGTCCGCGCGCCAGTCGCTTGTAGTGCTCGCAGGTCGCGTACGACTCCTGGAAGTGCATCTCCGCGCGCAGCAGGTGGGCGTTGCTGTCCGACAGAAATGGCAGCACGGTCGGCGTGACCGCGTTCCACCAGTCGAGCCCGCGCAAATTGGGCTGCGTGAGCGGGAAGTCCCGCGCGGCCAGGTGCATGCGCGCGAGCATGGCGCCGACGGCGGCGCAGTGCGCCGGTTGCGGCGCCATCTGCGAGCTGCCCTCGAGCTTGCTGACGATGGCGGCCGGCTTGCCGTGCAGCGGCACGATCAGCTCGCCCTTGTCGTTGGCAACGGGCGCGGGCACGAGCACGCCGCGCTCGGCCAGGTGGCGCATCAGGTTCAGGTAGAAGGGCAGTTGCTCGAAGCTGAGGTTTTCAAAGATCGTGAGCACATGTTCGCCGCTCTCGGTCGTGATGAAAAAATTGCTGTTCTCGATGCCGGAGGCGATCCCGCGCACTGCCAGGGCCTTGCCAAGGGGGAATTGCTTGATCCACTCGGAGACGTCGTCCAGGGAGACCGCGGTAAAAACTGCCATGTGCAAGCGAGAGGAAAGAGAATCGGTTGGGACCGGCGTGGCGGGCCGCGAAGCCCGGACACGCCACGTGTGGCGCGTGCTGCGTCGGCCGCCTTATTTTTTGCCGGGCGGGCGCGGCGGCGGCGGAGGCTCGACCGCGCCGGCCTTGGCCGCTTCGGCCTCGGTTTTTGGCTTCTTTTTGCCGAGGTCGAATTCGAGCACCGTCCATTGGGGCGCGCGGATGTCGCCGCTTTGCGCGTCGCCGCGCTGGGCGTTGCCGGCCTCGAGGTGCGGCTTCATGGTGTAGCGGCTCTTGCCGCTCTTGACCTGGACCTCGGTGACCTTGCCGCCTTCGCGTTTTTCGGTGATTTGCGTGCCGCCCTCGCGCGCTGGCGCGACCGACAGCGGCGCTTCGGATTCGGGCACGCGCTCGAGTTTGGGCGAGGGCGTCGGCGCGCTTTGCGGCGCCTGTGCGAACACCTGGCCGGCGCCGGCCAGCAAGCACAGCGAGGCAAATTTGAACAGCGATGAGCGCATCATGATGGGTCCGCCTTTAATTCGTATACAAGTCGTATTCATCATTGTAACAAAAGACCCCGATCGCGGTTTAAAGGGTACGCCCAGGGGGGCGCCCAGGGGGACGCCGCGCGCCCGGGGCGGGCCGCCCGCCCTTTTCGCAGGCGCTTTGCACGGCCCGGATTCTGCGATAATGACAGACCCGGTGCCGCCTTGCGGCCCACGCTTCCGACCCCTTTTTACTGATTTGGCGCTATGCACAATACCCTGCTGTTGGTTGACGGTTCCAGCTACCTGTACCGCGCGTTCCACGCGCTGCCCGACTTGCGCAGCCCCGACGGGCACCCCACCGGCGCCATGCACGGCATGGTCAACATGCTGCGCCGGCTGCGCCAGGACTACCCGGCCGCGTTCATCGCCTGCGTCTTCGACGCCAAGGGCAAGACCTTCCGCGACGACCTGTACGCCGAGTACAAGGCCACCCGCGCCTCGATGCCCGACGACCTGCGCCTGCAGATCGAACCTATCCACGAGGCGGTGCGCCACATGGGCTGGCCGATCCTGATGGTCGAGGGCGTCGAGGCCGACGACGTCATCGGCACCCTGTGCGTGCAGGCCGCGGCGCTGGGCATGAACACCGTGGTCTCGACCGGCGACAAGGACCTCGCGCAGCTGGTCAACGACAAGGTCATGCTGATCAACACGATGAGCAACGAGAAGCTCGACGAGGCCGGCGTGCTGGCCAAGTTCGGCGTGCCGCCCAACCGCATCATCGACTACCTGACCCTGATCGGCGACAGCGTCGACAACATCCCCGGCGTGAACAAGTGCGGCCCCAAGACGGCGCTCAAGTGGCTGGCCCTGCACGACAGCCTCGAAGGCGTCATGCAAAACGCGGCCAGCATCGGCGGCGCGGTCGGCGAGAACCTGCGCCAGGCGCTCGAATGGCTGCCGCAGGGGCGCGTGCTCATCACCGTCAAGACCGATTGCGACCTGGCCGGGCATATGGTGTCGATCAACCAGAGCCTGGTCGGCCGGCCCGAAGACAAGGCCGCGCTGCGCGAGTTTTTCCAGCGCTTCGGCTTCAAGACGCTGCTGCGCGAGATCGCGGCCGACGCCGGCACCGCCGACGGCGCCCCCGCGCTCAATTCGCCCGAGGGCGACCCGCTTGGCGAGGCCGCGCCCGCGCAGCTGCCGCGCGGCGCGTACGAGACCATCGTGCTCGAGTCGCAGCTCGACGCCTGGCTGGCGCTGATCGACGCCGCCGCGCTCACCTCGGTCGATACCGAAACCACCTCGCTCGACCCGATGACCGCGCAAATGGTCGGCATCTCGCTCAGCGTCGAGGCGGGCAAGGGCGCCTACATCCCGGTGGCGCACCGCTACGCGGGCGTGCCCGAACAACTGCCGCGCGAACTGGTGCTGGCAAAGCTCAAGGATTGGCTCGAGAACCCCGACAAGCCGAAAGTCGGCCAAAACCTCAAGTACGACAGCCACATTTTCGCCAACCACGGCGTGACGCTGCGCGGCGTGGTGCACGACACGCTGCTGCAGTCGTACGTGTTCGAGTCGCACAAGTCGCACGACATGGACAGCCTGGCGCTGCGCCACCTCAACTACACCACCATCGCCTTCAGCGAGGTGTGCGGCAAGGGCGTCGGGCAGATCTGCTTCGACCAGGTCGAGCTGGGCCGCGCGACCGAATACGCGGGCGAAGATTCCGACATCACCCTGCGCCTGCACCAGGCCATGAAGGGCCATGTCGAGGGCGACCCCAAGCTCGCGTACATCTACCGCAATATTGAACTGCCGACCTCGGTGGTGCTGCAAAAAATCGAGCGCAACGGCGTGCTGATCGACGCCGAACTGCTCGGCGTGCAGTCGCGCGAGCTGGGCGCGCGCATCGTCGAACTCGAACAAAAGGCCTACGAGCTCGCCGGCGGCCCGTTCAACCTCGGCTCGCCCAAGCAGATCGGCGAAATCTTCTTCGGCAAGCTGCAGCTGCCCGTGATTAAAAAGACCCCGGGTGGCGCGCCCTCGACCGACGAGGAGGTGCTGCAAAAGCTGGCCGAGGACTTCCCGCTGCCAAAAATCCTGCTCGAATACCGCGGCATGTCCAAGCTCAAGTCGACCTACACCGACAAGCTGCCAAAAATGATCAACCGCGACACCGGGCGCGTGCACACCAACTATTCGCAGGCGGTCGCGGTGACGGGGCGGCTGTCGTCGAACGAGCCCAATTTGCAGAACATCCCGATCCGCACGGCCGAGGGACGGCGCATCCGCGAAGCCTTCATCGCGCCGCCCGGCAGCGTGATCGTCTCGGCCGACTACTCGCAAATCGAGCTGCGCATCATGGCGCACATCTCGGGCGACGAGGCCATGCTGCGCGCCTTCGCCGAGGGCGAGGACATCCACCGCGCCACCGCCGCCGAGATCTTCGGCGTGGCCACGGCCGAGGTGCAGGGCGAGCAGCGCCGCTACGCCAAGGTCATCAACTTTGGCCTCATCTACGGCATGAGCGCGTTCGGGCTGGCCGGCAACCTCGGGGTCGAGCGGGCCGCCGCGCAAAGTTACATCGACAAATACTTCGCGCGCTTTTCGGGCGTCAAGCAGTACATGGACGACACGCGGCTGCAGGCCAAGGAGCGCGGTTACGTCGAGACCGTGTTCGGCCGCCGCCTGTGGCTGCCCGAGATCAATTCGCCCAACGGTCCGCGCCGCCAGGGCGCCGAACGGGCCGCGATCAACGCGCCGATGCAGGGCACCGCGGCCGACCTGATCAAGCTGGCCATGATCGCCGTGCAGGGCTGGCTCGAGCGCGACGGCCTGGCCACGCGCATGATCATGCAGGTGCACGACGAGCTGGTGCTCGAGGTGCCCGAGGCCGAGCTTGAACTGGTCAAGGTCAGGCTGCCGGAACTGATGGCCGGCGTCGCCGACCTCAAGGTGCCCTTGCTGGCGGAGGTGGGCATCGGCAAGAACTGGGACGAGGCGCACTGACCGGGCTCCCGGGCAGGCCATGCAAATTTGTATAGACGAAGCGCGCACCATTCAATTTTGAATGGCGCGCGCTGTTGGTTAGTGGCGGCGGCCGGGCATGCTGTTCCGACGGATGCTTTTATGGCAATGTGATATTGTGCTCAACCATATCAGCGCCATGTCGTCGCGCTCCGCATACTTCCGAGGCCTCAAAATGAAAAAGTCCGTGTCCCGCACCAGCCTGATCGCCAGCGGCGCCATTGTTACCTTGGCGCTGGCCGCCTGCGGTCCCGGCGGCCCCGCCCCCGAGAAGACACCATCGTTGCTCGGTACGCTCCGGGTGTCGATGACCGATGCGCCCGCCTGCGGCTATGCCGCCGTCAACGTCACGGTCACCAAGGTGCGGGTGCACCTCAATCCGACGGCGGTCGACACCGACGCCGGCTGGACCGATATCACCCTGAGCCCGGCGAAAAAAATCGACCTGCTCAAGCTGACCAACGGCACGCTCGAGGCGCTCGGCCAGGCCGAGCTCGATCCGGGGCGCTACACCCAGTTGCGCCTTGTGCTCGACGCCAACACTGGCAATGCGACACGCAATTCGGTGGTGCTGGCGGGCACCACGGCCGAGCTGAGCCTTGACACGCCGAGCGCGCTCCAGAGCGGCATCAAACTTGGCAGCCAGTTCGACGTGGTGGCCAACCAGCGCGTGGACCTGGTCCTCGACTTCGACGCCTGCAAATCGATCCTGACCAAAGGCAGCGGCAAGTACGCGTTGAAGCCGGTCGTCAAGGTGGTTCCGGCCGCGCTCAACGGCATTTCCGGTTTCATCAGCACGGCTTTGCTCGGCAGTAATGTGATGGTCACCGCGCAGCAGAACGGCGCCATCGTCAGTTCGACGGTGCCGAACGCGACGAGCGGCGAATTCCTCTTGGCGCGCCTGGCCCCGGGCAATTACGACGTGGTGGTAACGGCCGACAACCGCGCGGCCAGCGTGGTCGCGGCCGTGCCCGTCGCGACCAGCACCAGCACCACCTCGCTGAGCACGGCCGTCGCGCCGCTGGGCATGGCGGCCAGCACGCAGCGTTCGGTCAGCGGCACGGTCACGCTCAGCCCTGCCAGCGCGGGCGAGGCCGCGTATGTCCATGCCAAGCAGAGCTTTTTCAACGGCCCGACGGTGGTCGTTAAGTACAAGGGCGCCGATCTGGTCAATGGCGCCTACACCATCGGCAATTTGCCGATCGCCGCGCCGCAATACACGCTCTACAGCGTCGCGCGGCCGCTGGTGTTTGCATCGCACCTCAATACCACGCCGGCGACGGGCATGGTCAAGGTCGAGGCATCGGCCGAGGGCTATGCGGCGAAGTCGACGGCGGCGGTCAACCTCAACAAAGCGGCTGCGGTGAATGTGAATTTCGCCTTGGTGCCTTGAGTCGCAGCGGCCAATCGTGGGAGTTGCAATTGATGCAGCTCACTTTTCCAGTGATAAACATAAGTTGTTTTTTAATGGTGCTGTAAAGACTCTGTGAAGTTGTAAGCAATCGTTTCAATGTGTGCTCGCGCACACGGGATTGCTTTGGAGAACGGTATTGTTGCGGTTCGGCAGAGCACGCCAGCGCTGCCAACGCAGAATTCCGACCACAACTCGAGGTGTCCAAATGAAAAAACATATAACCCGTTTCAGCTTGATTACCAGCAGCGCCATCGCGGCGGCGGCATTGGCCGCCTGCGGCGGCGGTGGGGGCGGCGACACGACCCCGGCTCCCCAGTTCGGCTCACTCAAGGTCGCGATGACCGATGCCCCGGCCTGCGGCTACGACGCGGTCAACGTCACCGTCAACAAAGTGCGCGTGCACCAGAGTTCGTCCGCCGCCGACACCGACGCGGGCTGGACCGACATCACGCTAAGCCCGGCCAAAAAAATCAACCTGCTGAACCTGACCAATGGCGCGCTCGAAGAGCTGGGCCAAACCCCGCTCGCGGTCGGCCGCTACACCCAGCTGCGCCTGGTGCTCGACGCCAACAACGGCAACGCGCTCAACAACTCCGTCATCGTCACCGGCACCAGCAACGAGGTGAGCCTGGACACGCCAAGCGCGGTCCAGAGCGGCATCAAGCTCGTCAGCTCGTTCGACGTGCTGGCCGACCAGCGCGTCGACCTCGTGCTCGACTTCGACGCCTGCAAATCGGTGTTGACCAAGGGCAACGGCAAATATGCGCTGAAACCCGTCGTCAAGGTCATCCCGACGCTGATCAACGGCATCTCCGGTTTCGTGAGCCCGGCCCTGCTCACCAGCAACGTGATGGTCAGCGCCCAGCAAAACGGCGTGATCGTGAGCTCGACGGTGCCGAACGCGACCACCGGCGAATTCTTCCTGGCGCGCGTGGCGCCGGGCAACTACGATGTCGTGATCACCGCCGACAACATGGCGGCGAGCGTGATCGGCGCCGTGCCGGTTTCCACCACCACCAGCACCACCTCGCTGAGCACCGCCGCCGTACCGTTGAGCATGGTCGCGAGCGCGCAGCGCTCGATCAGCGGCACCGTGACGCTGAGCCCGGCGAGCGCGACCGAAGCGGCATATGTGTCGGCCAAGCAGAGCTTCTTCAGCGGCCCGACCGTTGTGGTCAAGTACAAGGGGGCCGATCTGGTCAGTGGTGCATACACGATCAGCAACCTGCCGATCGCCGCGCCGCAATACACGGTCTACAGCACCGCGCGCCCGCTGGTATTCGCGCCGCACCTGACCACCACGCCGGCGACGGGCATGTACAAGGTCGAAGCGTCGGCCGCCGGCTACACGACCAAATCGACGCCGCTGGTCGACCTTAACGTGACGTCCGCCGTCAACGTGAACTTCGCACTGGTGCCTTAAACCAAGGCTTAGGCGGATGCCGGGCTCCCGTGCCGGCGCCGCCGCAGTGACAAAAATGCCGCCCCCAACATCGGGCGGCGTTTTTTTTGACCCCTGGTAAGCGATTCAGGGCAAAGATCGCCCTCGGCGGGCCGCGATGTAGTGCGTAGTGCCATGCTGGGCGGTACAATGCACGGCTTGCGGTTATCGCAAGGCCCGATCAAGAGGCGTCAAAATCGATCCAATCCTCCTTTCCATCCTGCTGGCGACCACCCTCGCCGGCGTGATAAGCATCACCGCCGCGGCGGTGTTTTCGTTCGCGCTCCTGTCGAAGATGGTCGAGCGCATGGTCAGCCTGTCGGTCGGCATCATGCTGTCGACGTCCTTGCTGCACGCCTTGCCCGAAGCGTTCGAATCGCAGGCCGATCCGCGCAGCCTGTTCGCCACGCTGCTGGGAGGCCTGCTGGCCTTCTTCATGCTCGAGAAATTCGCCATTTTGCGCCACTCGCACCACCACGAGGGCGACGGCCACCAACACGCGCACGGCCACGACAAGCGCGAGGCCGGCAAGGCCGGCTGGATGATCCTGGTCGGCGACGGCATGCACAATTTCACCGACGGCATCCTGATCGCCGCCGCCTTTTTGGCCGACCCGGGGCTTGGCATCGTGACCGGCCTGGCCATCATCGCCCACGAAATCCCGCAGGAGATCGGCGACTTCATCGTGCTCCTCAACGCCGGCTTCACGCGCAAGCGCGCCTATCTGTTCAACCTGTTGTGCAGCCTGATGGCCGTGGCCGGCGGCTTGCTTGGCTACTACACGCTCGACCGCGCCAGCGGCATGATCCCGTACGTGCTCGTGTTCGCGTCGTCGGGCTTCATCTACATCGCGGTGAGCGATTTGATGCCGCAAATGCAGCGCCGCGCGACCGTGCGCGAGTCGGTGCCGCAGGTCTTGCTGATCGGGCTTGGCGTGGCGATCGTGCTGCTGCTGACGAACGGGTCACACTAGGAGCCTGTCGGACTTAGGGAGTCGAAGCGAAAAAAGTGCTGGGCGAGGACAGATTTTGACGATTTCGCAGTGCCAATAGCGAGCTATTGGCCGAGAAAGCGGCGAAATATGGACCGTCCAGCACTTTTTGCAGCGGACGATCCTAAGTCCGACAGGCTCCTAGGACTTGGGATGCCTGGTATCGGGCGCCGCAACAAGGTCCATTTCTCCGAGCTGCGCCTACGAATGGCGAGCTGGCGCTGGTCGACAATGTCGGCCACTGTCCCCACATGAGCGCGTCGAGTGCCCACTGATCTGATCAAAGATTTCATCGCGCGCCTGCCACCCAATAGGCCGGATGTTGGCCGTGGTGCCTCAAAGTGCGCACGCTGCGTCACCTTAACGCCGATTGGCGTACGCTGACATGGTGAAAAATCAGCCAAAAACTGAACTGGAAATCAAACCGACAACAGTCAGAAACCAAAACTGAGAACTGAAAATGACCAAATGTGGCATGAGTCCACGAAAGGTGAATTCATCATGAAAGCAAGGGAAAACAGCGTCTGGGTCACCAATTGCGTCCCTCAATCCACAGCACAAAAGCTGCAAAAGGCAGCGGAATTAACAGGAACGACATTGAATCAATTCATGATTCAGGCATCCCTTGAGAAGGCTGAAAAAATCACCCGCCGGGAAAAAACCATTCTTTTCTCGAGCAATGACGCTGCCATGATAATAAATTTGCTCGATAACCCCTCTAAACCAAATGCTGCACTGGTGCGAGCATTTCAGAGATTCAATCAAAGGGAGATTGAAAATGGCGATTGGAGTGGTCCTCCTTGTATGCCGTTTGCGGAAATGCCGCGATAAAAAGGGCGCTCACCAAGCGCCTTTTTTGCCGCCAGAACCGACGCCCGTCGTTGCGCTGTTTCGCGCAGGAGAAAACTGACTGCAAAAGGCCTGCGTTAAGCCGGACCCATCGCCACCGGCCGCATCGGATCGGCGCACCACTCGCTCCACGATCCCGGATACAACGCCGCGCCGGGCAAGCCCGCCACGTCGAGCGCGAGCAGGTTGTGGCAAGCGGTGACGCCGGAACCGCACTGCATGACCGCAGCCTTCGGATCGGCAAGCAGCGGCGCGAAATCGGCCCTGAGTTGCTCGCCGCTCTTGAAGGTGCCATCAGGCTGCAGGTTGTCCTTGAAAAACCGGTTCTTCGCACAGGGGATATGCCCGCCGACCGGATCCATGGTCTCGTTCTCGCCGCGGAAGCGGTCCGCCGAACGGGCGTCGACCACGACGCGCTCGCCGCTGCCGATGTTGGCCAGCACCTCGTCGACCGACACCGTCTGCACCAGCGGCGCGCGCTCGCTGATGGCGCCGGCCCGCGCCACGGGTAGCTCGGGCGTCAACGGATGTCCGTCCGCCTGCCAGGCCGCCATGCCGCCGTCGAGCACCGCAACCGCCGGATGCCCCATCCAGCGCAGCAGCCACCACAAGCGCGCGGCAAACATGCCGCCGTGCGCGTCATAGGCCACCACCTGGCTGTCGTCGTCGATGCCCCAGCCGCGCAGGGTCGCGAGCAGGTCGGCGCGTTCTGGCAGCGGATGTCGCCCGCGGAAGCGGCCGTCGGCACCCCGCTTGGCGCCCGACAGCGCGGTCTCCGTGTCGGCGAAGCGGGCGTTCGGCAGGTGGCCGATGGCGTAGCCCTCGCGCCCGGCGTTAAGGTTCGCCAGGTCGTGCCGGCAGTCGACCAGGACCCACTTCGGGTCGACCAGATGGGATGCGAGTTCGGTGGCCGTAATCAGTGTTGTGTGCATGAAGTCCTCAAAGTTCGCTTGCGATGGGATCGGTCTTGCTCACGGCCGCGCCGCGCGCCGTGTTACGCGTATTGTAAAACGTGGCGGCCAGGCCCGAAGCGAGAATGATCGCCATCCCGAGCCACACATGCCAGTCGAAGCGGTCGCCCCAGAGCAGCATGCCCCAGATGCTCGAGAACACAATGCCCGTGTACTGCAGGTTGGCCACCACCAGCACCTTGCCCACGCGGTAGGCGCGCGTCATGGCCATCTGGGCGCACAGCGCGCTGACCCCGATGAACAGCAGCAGGCCGGCGCCGTACCAGCCGTGCGCGCTGAAGCCGATATGGCCGGAGCTATCCGGGAGCAGCGCGCCGAGCAGGCCGACCACCGCCGTCGCAAGCGAGAAATAGAAGACCACGCGGTATTCGGGCTCGCCCATCTGGCCGAGCCGGCGCACCTCGAGGTACGCCAGCGCTGCGAGCACGCTCGAGACCAGGGCGACCAGTCCGCCCAGCCACTGCTGGGAGGCGATGGCCGGCTGTAGCACCAGCGTCACGCCGACGAAGCTCATGCCGATGGCGACCAGCAGCGGCCATTCGACATGGTTTTTGCGGCTCCACCAACCCAGGCAAAGCAGAAAAACCGCCATCCAGATGGGCGACATGTAGTTGAGGGTGACGGCGGTGGCAAGCGGCAGTTTGGAGACCGCGTAGAACCACATCCACAGCGACGCCACCCCGACCAGGCTGCGCCACAGGTGGGCGCCCACGAACGGCGTGCGCAGGGTGCCGCCGCGATGGCGCACGACCAGCAGCAGCACGATGGTGCCGATCAGGCCGCGGTACATGACGATTTCGGAGGTCGAGTAGAGCTGGGACGCCAGCTTGACCGCCGCACCCATCGCGGCAAAGCCAAAGCTGGCGAACAGCATCCACAGCGCCGCGTGCATCAGATGTCGATATTACTGCGGTACCACTCGTGGAAATGCTGCATCCCGTCCTCCATCGGCGACTGGTAGGGGCCGACCTCGTTGACGCCGCGCTGCATCAGGATGCGCCGGCCGGCGTCCATGCGCTGTGCGATCTCGTCGTCCTCGACGCAGGTCTCCATGTAGGCGGCCCGTTCGGCCTCGATGAACTCGCGCTCGAACAGCACGATCTCTTCGGGGTAGTAGAACTCGACCACGTTGCGCGTCTTTTGCGGGCCGTCCGGCCACAGCGTCGAGACGATCAGCACGTGCGGATACCACTCGACCATGATGTTCGGGTACAGCGTGAACCAGATCGCGCCGTACTTGGGCGGCTCGCCGCCGCGGAACTTGAGCACCTGCTCCTGCCACTTCTGGTACACGGGCGAGCCCGATTTTTGCAGGCCGCGGTTCACGCCCACGGTCTGGACGCTGTAGTCGCGCCCGAATTCCCAGCGCAGGTCGTCGCAGCTGACAAAGCCGCCCAGGCCCGGGTGGAACGGCTCTACGTGGTAGTCCTCGAGGTAGACCTCGATGAAGGTCTTCCAGTTGTAGTCGCAGTGGTGCACCTCGGCGTGGTCGAACATGTAGCCGCCAAAGTCGAAATCCTTGGCCACCGACAGTTCCGCCAGTTTGCCGAGCACGTCGTAGCCGTTCTGCTCGAACAGCAGGCCGTTCCAGCTCAGCATGGGGGTTTTGGACAGGTGCAGGCAGGGCGTCTCGGGGAAGTGCGGCGCGCCGATCAGCTCGCCCTTGAGGTCGTAGGTCCAGCGGTGCAGCGGGCAAACAATGTTGTTCGAATTGCCGCGGCCATTGAACATCAGCGCCTGCCGGTGACGGCACACGTTCGACAGCACCTCAACGCCGTTGGCGTTGCGCACCAGCATGCGGCCCTCGTTCTCGGCGACGAGGGTGGCAAAATCGCCCACTTCGGGCACCATCAGTTCGTGCCCGACATAACGTGGGCCGGCACGGAACAGTTGCTCCATTTCGCGCTGCAGCAGCGCTTCGTCAAAGTAGACATCTACCGGAAGCTGCGCGCAGCTGCGCGCAAGCTTGGCGTGGGTAGCCAGATCGGACATCCCAACCCCCCCTTAAATTCAGGCATCAAGCCAAAGAAGAGAAAGAATCCAAAGACCAGTATTTTGATTGCGGAATACGGTATTTCGGACAGAACCGGAGATTATACCGTGGAACGGGCTCTACAGTCGTGGACCGGCGCGCGAATGTGGCATCAACAGCCGAAAGTATTGGTGGAATGGCATTGGTTTCATGGGCGGGGCCCCAATTGCGATAAAATCTGCCAATGCGGCGGACCTTCGTCACCAGTAGGATGGATTGTTCTAAAATAAGCGTTTAGACTGGCGCGCTTTGCACAAGTTGCGTGCTAGCGTCCCACACAAAGTAACCATGTCAAAAAAATCAATCGCGGAAAACGCAGCGGCGCCCGAGTCGTTCGAGCAGGCCATGGCCGAACTGGCCGAGCTGGTGACCCAGATGGAAGGCGGCGCCTTGCCGCTCGAAGCGTCGGTCGCCGCCTATGCGCGCGGCTCCGAGCTCGTCAAATATTGCGCGGCCCAGCTCGAAAAAGTCGAGTCGCAGGTCAAGGTGCTCGAGGGCGACATGCTCAAGCCGTTCGCCGCCGACGCGGCGGGCGAGGGCATCCAATGACGGTCCCGTTCGAGCAATGGATGAAGTCGGTGCAGGCGACGGTCGAGGAGGCGCTCGGCGGCTACCTGCCTGCCGCAAATGCGGTGCCACTCAAGCTGCACGACGCCATGCGCTATACCGCGCTCGGCGGCGGCAAGCGCGTGCGCCCGCTGCTGTTGTACGCGGCTGGCGACTTGTTCGGCGCCGACGCCGGCACCCTCGCGCGCGCCGCCTGCGCGCTCGAAATGATACATGTGTACTCGCTGGTGCACGACGACATGCCCTGCATGGACGACGACGCCCTGCGCCGCGGCAAGCCGACCGTGCATGTGGCCTACGACGAGGCGACCGCGCTGCTGGTCGGCGACGCGCTGCAGGCGCAGGCGTTCATGGTGCTGGCCGAGGCCGACGCCGTCGCGCCCGCGCGCCTGGTGGGCATGCTGCGCCTGCTCGCGCACGCAGCCGGCTCGGGCGGCATGTGCGGCGGCCAGGCGATCGACCTCGACAGCGTGGGCCTGATGCTCACGCTCGAGCAGCTCGAGCAGATGCACCAGCTCAAAACGGGCGCCTTGCTGCGCGCCGCGGTGGTGCTTGGCGCGCTGGCCGGGGCCGATTTGTCGGCCGAGCAGATCAAGGCGCTCGACACCTATTCGAAGGCGGTCGGGCTGGCGTTCCAGGTGGTCGACGACGTGCTCGACGCGACCGCCGATTCGGCCACGTTGGGCAAGACCGCGGGCAAGGACGCGGCGGCCAACAAACCGACGTATGTGTCGATCCTGGGACTGGAACAGTCCCGCGCGCTGGCGGAAAAACTGCGGTGCGACGCGCATGAGGCGCTCGCACCATTTGGTGACAAGGCATGCAGGTTGCGCCAATTGGCGGACCTGATCGTGCAGCGGAAGGCCTAAATGAACCTGCTAGAGAACATCAACGAACCGGCCGAGCTGCGCAAACTGTCGCGCTCCCAACTGACGCCGTTGGCGCACGAGCTGCGCAACTTCCTGCTCGACTCGGTCTCCAAGACGGGCGGGCATTTGTCGTCCAACCTAGGCACGGTCGAGTTGACCATCGCGCTGCACTACGTGTTCAACACGCCGTACGACCGCATCGTCTGGGACGTGGGCCACCAGACCTATTCGCACAAGATCCTCACGGGCCGGCGCGAGCAGTTCCACACGCTGCGCCAGTTCAACGGCATCTCGGGCTTCCCGCGCCGCGTGGAGAGCGAGTACGACACCTTCGGCACCGCGCACTCGTCGACCTCGATCTCGGCCGCGCTGGGCATGGCGCAGGCGGCCAAGATCAAGGGCGAGGCGCGGCACGCGATCGCCGTCATCGGCGACGGCTCCATGACGGCCGGCATGGCCTTCGAAGCGCTCAACAACGCCGGCGTGCAAGAAGACATCAACCTGCTCGTGGTCCTCAACGACAACGACATGTCGATCTCGCCACCGGTCGGCGCGCTCAACCGCTATCTGGCGCGCCTGATGTCGGGCCAGTTCTACGCCGCCGCCAAAAACGTCGGCAAGACCGTGCTGCCGGGCCCCGTGCGCGAGCTCGCCAAACGGCTCGAAGAGCATGCCAAAGGCATGGTCGTGCCGGCCACGATGTTCGAAGAATTCGGCTTCAACTACATCGGCCCGATCGACGGCCACGACCTCGAATCGCTGATCCCGACGCTCGAGAACATCAAAAAGCTCAAGGGCCCGCAGTTCCTGCACGTGGTGACCAAAAAAGGCCAGGGCTACAAGCTGGCCGAGGCCGAGCCGATCCTGTACCACGGCACCGGCAAGTTCAACCCGACCGAAGGCATCCTCGCGCCGACCAAGGCCGGCAAGATGACCTACACCGAGGTGTTTGGCAACTGGCTGTGCGACATGGCCGCGGCCGACAAGCGCCTGGTCGGCATCACGCCGGCCATGCGCGAGGGCTCGGGCATGGTGCGCTTCGAGCAGCAGTACCCGGAGCGTTATTTCGACGTCGGCATCGCCGAGCAGCACTCGGTGACTTTTGCCGGCGGCCTGGCCACCGAAGGCCTCAAGCCGGTGGTGGCG
>NZ_PXWF02000103.1 GCF_003011895.2 Massilia glaciei
GCCTGGCCACCGAAGGCCTCAAGCCGGTGGTGGCGATCTACTCGACCTTTTTGCAGCGCGCCTACGACCAGTTGATCCACGACGTGGCGCTGCAAAACCTCGACGTCGTGTTCGCGCTCGACCGCGCGGGCCTGGTTGGCGCAGACGGCGCGACCCACGCGGGCAATTACGATATGTCCTACCTGCGCTGCATTCCCAACATGGTCATCATGGCCGCGTCGGACGAGAACGAATGCCGCCAAATGCTCACCACGGGCTTCCACTACGAAGGCCCGGCGGCGGTGCGTTACCCGCGCGGCGCCGGCATCGGCGCGCCGATGGAAAAAGAACTGACCTCGATCGAGATCGGCAAGGGCCAGATCAAACGCAGCGGCAAGAGCGTGGCGATCCTGGCGTTTGGCTCGATGGTCACGCCAAGCCTGGCGGCCGGCGAAGCGCTGGACGCGACGGTGGCCAACATGCGCTTCGTCAAACCGCTCGACGTCGAGCTGGTGCGCAAACTCGCGCAGGAGCACGACGTGCTGGTGACGGTGGAGGAGGGCTCGATCATGGGTGGCGCTGGTTCTGCCGTGGCCGAGGCGCTGGCCGCCGAAGGCATCGTCAAGCCGCTGCTGATGCTCGGCCTGCCCGACGTGTTCATCGACCACGGCGACCCGGCCGCGCTGCTGGCGGGCGTCGGCCTCGACGCCAAGGGCATCGCGGCGTCGATCCGCGCCCGCTTCGGCGGCGAGCTGCGCCTGGTCGTCAACAACGCCTAAGCAACATCGCCCCGCCGGGGGGCGTTCTCAAGAACCAAGTGCA
>NZ_PXWF02000104.1 GCF_003011895.2 Massilia glaciei
GCCCGCCCCGCGTTCGGCCGCGGCCGGCGCGCGCGCGCCCAGCCGGTTGAGGCAAAACCACGCCAGGCCGGCCGGCGCCAGCGCCGCCAGCGCGCACAGCACCAGCAGGCGCGGCGAGTCCGGCACGGCGCCGGCGCACATGGCCAGCCCCAGCATGGCGCCGAACGCGAGCAGCAGCGCGCCCTTGAGGCGGGCCTCAGATCCCATGCTTGCCAAGCTTGCGGTACAGCGCCGCGCGGCTCACGCCGAGCAGCTTGGCGGCGTGGCTGATGTTGCCCTTGGCTTGTTCGAGGGCGGCGGCGACGGTGTCGCGTTCGAGCGCGCCGAGTTTGAAATCCTTGGGGTCGGCCGCCTGCGGCGGGGGAGCCGGCGGCGCGCCGACCGCCGCGGCCATCGCCGCGCCGAGGCCGAAATCGGCGAAGCGGTATTCGTCTCCGGCCCCGAAGATGACGGCGCGCTCGCAGGCGTGGCGCAGGGCGCGCACATTGCCGGGCCAGGCGTGCGCGTGCAGGAGCTCGAGCGCGCCGGCGCCGGGCTGGCGCGCCGGGCGCGCGTACTGCCGCTGGTACAGGTCGAGGTAGTGGCGCAGCAGCGGCGCGATGTCGGCGCGCCGCTCGCGCAGCGGCGGCACGCGGATCACGATGGTATTGAGGCGGAACAGCAGATCGGGCCGGAACACGGCCGGGTCGAACAGGCGCACCTCGTCGCGGTTGGTGGCGCTGATGATGCGCACATCGATCGCCTCGGGGCGGTCGGCGCCGAGCGGCGTCACTTCGCGCCGTTCGAGCGCGGTGAGCAGCTTGGCCTGCGCCGCCAGCGGCGTGTTGCCGATCTCGTCGAGGAACAGCGAGCCGCCGCGCGCGGCCTGGAAGCGCCCCGCGCGCCCGCCCTTGGCGTCGGTGAAGGCGCCCTTGCGGTGGCCGAACAACTCGCTCTCGAAGGTCGACTCGGGCAGCGCGCCCATGTCGACCGCCAGAAAGCTGGCGCCGGCGCGGCGCGAGGCCTGGTGGATCGCGCGCGCGACGAGCTCCTTGCCGACCCCGTTCTCGCCGAGGATCATGACGTTGGCCTCGGTCGGGCCGACCCCGGCGATCATCGCCTTGACCTCGCGCATGGCGTCCGATTCGCCCATCAGCGCCGAGCCGGCGGACGCCTTCGGCGCGGGGCCGCGGCGCGCGAGCGCGTTGTCGACCGCGGCCACAAGGTTGGCGTTGTCCCAGGGCTTGGTCAGAAAATCGCTGGCGCCGCGCTTGAGCGCCTCGACCGCGAGCGGCACGTCGGCATAGGCGGTGAGCGCGATGACGGCGGGCGGGCGCGGCAGCGCGAGCAGCAGCGCCAGCACCGCCAGTCCCTCGGCGCCGTCGATGCGGCCGGGTGTGAAATTGAGGTCGAGCAGGACCAGGTCGGGCACCGCGCGCGCCAGCAGCGCCGGCAGCAGCGCCGGATCGTTCAAGGTGGCGACGCCGCCATGGCGCCGGCGCAGCAGCAATTGCGCGGCGCACGCCACGTCGGGGTCGTCGTCCAAAATCAGGATGCTGGTGTGTGGGACGGCCATGCGCGGCGGCTCGGAAAGGGGTGGTCCCGGGGTGGTCTCGGGGTGGTGTCGTCGCGTATTCTAGCAGCCACGGGTGGCGGCGCGGCGGCAAGTGTTCGGAACCGGACACCGGGCCGCGGCCACCCGGAAAAACCCGGCCACATCGTCCTCGCGGATGCGCAGGACCCATACCGGGCACGCGGCATCGCGGCCACTGCCCACAGAGCGCATGGACACGCCCGGCATGGATCCCCTCTTTTCCGAGGACGACATTTTTTGGGTTTGGCGATCCTTGGCATGGCACGTACCTTGCATAATTGGCGGCAAGTGCTCCACGAGAGCGTCAAGCAATGCCGGATGCCGGCAACCGGGCCACTCAACCGCCAGCCGAATCGACACCGAGGAAAACCGATGCTCAAGCTTGTCAACGTCAGCAAACTGCACCTGACCGGGGAAATCCAGACCACCGCCCTCGACCGCATCAACCTCGAGATCGGCGCCGGCGAGTACCTGGCCATCACCGGCCCGTCCGGCTGCGGCAAGTCGACCCTGCTCGGCCTGCTCGGCCTGCTCGACGTGCCGAGCGAGGGCGAATACTGGTTCGACGGCCAGAACGTGGCCGGCTGGAGCGAGGCGCGCCTGAACCAGCTGCGGCGCGGGCGCGTCGGCTTCATCTTCCAGAGCTTCAACCTGATCGAGGAGCTGTCGGTGTTCGAGAACGTCGAACTGGCGCTCGAGTACACCGGCACCCCGGCGCGCGAGCGGCGCGAACGGGTTGGCGCCATGCTGGCGCGGCTCGACATCGGCCACCGCGCCCGGCACCGGCCGTCGCAGCTGTCGGGCGGCCAGCAGCAGCGCGTGGCGATCGCGCCGCTCTGGTGGCCGGGCCGGCCATGCTGCTGGCGGACGAGCCGACCGGCAACCTCGACACCGCGCACGGGGACGACGTCATGCGCCTGCTGCGCACCATCAACGCCGAGGGCACCACCGTGGTCATGGTCACGCACTCGCCGGCGCACGCCGCGCAGGCCTCGCGCACCCTGCACCTGCTCGACGGGCGCATCGTGGTCGACGCCCTGCAGGCGGCCTAGCCATGCGGCCGCGCGATTTCCGCATCGGCTGGCGCCTGCTGGCCAAGGAGCCCGCCTACACGGCGGTGGTCGTCGCCGGGCTGGCGGTCGGCTTCGCGGCCTGCTTCCTGCTGCTCGGCTTCGTGCGCTACAGCTTCAGCTACGACAGCGCGGTGCCGGACAACGCGCGCGTGTTCGTCATGCAGCACAAGGTCAACGTGATTCCGACCCCGACCTGGATCGAATTCATGCCGCTGGCATTGCGCCAGGCGGCGCTCGAGACCGGCATGGCCAGCCAGGTCAGCGCCGCCATCCCGGTCATGGCGGTGTTCGAGACGGAGGGACGCAAGCTGCGCGAAGAGGTCACCATCGTCGACCCGGTGTTCCCGGCCATGTTCGGCATCGAGGCGGTCGATGGCGACCTGCGCGCCGCGCTGGCGCGCCCCGACGGCCTGGCGCTGACCCGGCACACCGCGCGCGCCCTGTTAGGCGACGCCGCCGCGCTCGGCCGGCGCGTGGGCATCGACGGCCGCGCCTACCTTGTGATGGCGCTGCTCGACGACGCGCCCGCCAACACCAGCATGCCGTACCGCGTCCTGGCGGGCAGCGCCAGCGCGCTGTGGCCGGCGGACCAGCGCGGCGCCGCGCCGACCCAGTGGATGGGCCTTGGCGGCAAGGTCTACCTGCGCCTGGACCCGGGCGCGAGCGCGGCGGCCTTGAGCGCGGCGCTGCAGGCGGCGCTCGACCATTCGCCATGGTCACAGATGGTAGCGCCGGAGGAACTGGCGCGCATCGGGCATGTGGCCGAGGTGCGCCTGCGCACCCTGTCCGAGGCTTATTTCGACAGCGAGGTCGCCGGCGGCTTCCGCGGCGGGGTGCGCGGCAACCGCACCGCCGTGATCGCGCTCGGCCTGATCGCCGCGCTGATCCTGGCGCTGGCGGCGACCAACTACGTCAACCTGGCCACCGTGCGCACCCTGCGCCGCGAGCGCGAGATCGGCGTGCGCAAGCTGCTCGGCGCCAGCCACGCCAGCCTGGTCGGCCTGTTCGCGGCCGAGTCGGTGCTGGTCGCGCTGGTGGCCGGCCTGCTTGGCCTGCTGCTGGCCTGGCTGCTGCTGCCGCTGTTCGCGCAGTTGGTCGACCGCCCGCTGCACGGTCTGATCACGCCGCCGCGCATCGGCGCCGCGCTGCTGCTGGCACTGTTCGTCGGCGCCGCCAGCAGCCTGTACCCGGCCGCCGTCGCGCTGCGCATGCGCCCGGCCGAGACCCTCGCCACGCGCGGCGGCGGCGACAACCTGCGCGGCCTGTGGCTGCGGCGCGGCCTGAGCGTGCTGCAGTTCGCGGTCGCCACCGCGCTGGCCGGCGCCACGCTGGCGATCGGCTGGCAGACCGGCTTCGCCGGCCGCGCCGACCCCGGCTTCGACAGCGCCCCGCTGTCGGCGCTCAAGCTGCCGCGCGACTCGGCCGCGCCGGCGCGCGCAGATCGAACGCCTGCCCGGGGTGGCCGCGGTGGCGGTCAGCGGCAAGCCGATCGGCGCGCCCGGCATCATGAAGGGCAGCACCGGCGTCAAGACCGCGGGCGGGGCCTCGTTCGTCGTCAAGCTGCAGGAGGTCAGCGCGAATTTTTTCACGGTGTTCAAGGTGGCGCCGCTGGCCGGGCGCCTGTTCGATCCGGCCATCGACACGGCGCCGCCGGAATCGACGCGGGTCACCGTCGCCAACATGGCGGCGGTGCGCGCGCTCGGTTTCGCCTCGGCACAGGAGGCCATCGGCAAGCGCATCGACGGCGGCTACTGGACCATCATCGGGGTCGCCCCCGACGTGCGCGACCAGAGCCTGCGCGAGCCGATCCAGCCGACCCTGTACCGGGTCGACGAGGGCCTGTTCGCGCTCACCGTGCGCAGCGCGCTGGCGCAGCCCGAGCTGCACGCGCTGGTCGAGCCGCTCTGGGCGCGCCAGTTCCCGGACCATCCGCTCGAGCTGCGCAGCGCGCGCAGCTACTACGCCGAGAACTACGCCGACGACCTGCGCCTCACCCGTTTGCTGGGCGCTGCCAGCGTCATCGCGATCGCGATCGCCGCCTTCGGCATCTACGTGCTGGCGGCCTTCAACGTGCAGCGCCGCGGGCGCGAGATCGTGCTGCGCAAGCTGCACGGCGCCGGCCGCGCCGCCATCGCGGGCTTGGTGGGGCGCGAGTTCGGCATGCTGGCCGGCCTGGACGCGGCCGTCGGCCTGCCGCTGGCCGCGCTCGCGACCGAACGCTACCTGTCCGGCTTCGCCGAGCGCGCGCCGATGGGCCTGTGGCCGCTGGCCGGGGCGCTCGCGCTGGCCGCGACCGCGCGCCACACGCTGGCGGCGATGCGGCTGTCGCCGGCGGCGGCGCTGCGCGACTGAGAGGCTGAGAGGCTGAGAGTCTTTCGATCATGCCCGCTCATCACGCCAGAAAGCGCCGGTTCGTCGTTGCAAATGCTCGCCATAGCCCGCTATGGCTGTGCTTTGCGCCTTGATCTGCCGCTTTCTGGCGGGCCGCTCGGGCACGCCCAAAAAACTCTCAGCCTCTGAGAGGCTGAGGCCGCGAGGTTTCGATTGAGCTTGGCGCGCGCATCGTCGATAATCGACCTTTACCCACCTGAGCGAACCATGACGACGCGCGACCACGGCACCACCTACGGCAGCATTTCGCGCCTGAACCACTGGATCGGCGCGCTGTTCGTGCTGCTTCTGCTTGGCATCGGCCTGTATTTCGGCGACATGGCGCGCGGCCCCGAAAAAACCTTCTGGAAGGGCCTGCACGTGGCGATCGGCGCCATCGCCATCCTGTTCCTGCTGTTCCGCGTGTTCTGGCGCGTGCGCTCCGGCTTCCCGTCGGCGGCGCCGCAGGCGCGCCCGCTGCAACTGCTCTCCAAAACGGTCCACGTGCTGCTGCTGGTGGCGATCGTGGTGCTGGTTGTGACCGGACCGCTGTCGGTGTGGTCGGTGGGCCGCCCGATCGGCATTTTCGAGTTTGTGCAGATCCCCAGCCCCTTCCCCCTGTTCAAGGATTGGCACGAGCCGCTCGAAGAAATCCACGAGTACGCCTCGACCGCGCTGATGTACCTGGCCGGCCTGCATGTGCTGGGGATGCTCAAACACCAGTTCATCGACCGCGACAATCTGCTCGCGCGCATGACCGGGCGCCGCAAATGAGCGCCGGCGCGCCAAAGGCGCTGGTGTCCTGGAGCGGCGGCAAAGACTCGTGCCTGGCGCTGTGGCGCGCGCGCGCGGGCGGCACCGAGATCGCGCTGTTGATCACCGCGATGGACGAGGCGGGCCAAAAATCGCGCTCGCACGGCATCCCGCCGGCCCTGCTGGCGGCGCAGGCTCGCGCGATCGGCGCCCCGCTCACCTTCTACGACACCAGTTGGACCAGCTACGAGGAGAAATTCATCGGGGTGCTGGCGGCGGCCCGCGCCAACGGCATCAGCGAGGCCATCTTCGGCGACATCGACCTGCTCGCGCACCGCGAATGGGAAGAAAAGGTGTGCGCGGCGGCCGGCCTCGAGGCCCGCCTGCCGCTGTGGCTCGAGCCGCGCCGCAAACTGGTCGACGAATTCATCGCCGCCGGCTTCAAGGCGGTGGTGGTGTGCGTTAACGGGAATTATCTGGGGCCGGAGTGGTGCGGCCGCGAATTCGACGCCGATTTTTTGGCGGAGCTGCCCGAGGGGGTCGACGCTTGCGGCGAGAACGGCGAGTTCCACACCTTCGTGTACGACGGGCCGGCCTTCGGCCACCCGATCGGCTTCGAACGGGTGGCGGTGGAACGCTACGAGTCGCCGCCGCAGCTGGGCGGGGCGACCTACCACTTCCAGACGCTGCGCGCGCCCGCGTAGCGTTTTAGTTGATCGCCGAAAGCAGCGAGATCTCGAACACCAGGCCGGCGTTCGGCGGGATCGGGCCGGAGCCGGCGGCGCCGTAGGCCAGGTTGCTAGGGATCTTCACATTGCGCTTGCCGCCGACGAGCATGCCGGTCACGCCGGTCTCGAAGCCGGGGATGACCTTGTTGGCGCCGAGGCGGAATTCCAGCGGGGCCGAATTGACCGAGCTTTCGATCAGGGTGCCCTTGTTGTCGGCCGCGGTGGCGCTGTAGAGCCAGACTGTGTAGTGCACCTGCACCAGTTTGGTGCCGGAGGCGACGGCGCCGGTGCCGGGGGCGCCGATGTCGGTGACGATGAGGGTGGCCGGGCTGGCCACGACGACCGCCGGCTGGGTGTTTTCGCTGCCACCGCCGCAGGCGGTCAGGCTCAGCATGGCGACGAATGCGGCGATCAGGGGAAGCTTGAGTTTCATGTTGTCCTTGGGCGGTAATAAAAAAGTGTTCCGAAGTTTAGCAGCAGAAGTGTCGGACCGTGCATTCCAGCATTGTTCCGGCGCTTGTTTTTTGTCGCAGATTTGTATCAAATTTCCACTTGCGCGCGCAATTCGATGCGCCGCGGCGGCGCGGTCCGGCAGCAATCGGCAGCGCCGCCGCGCCTTGCCCGGCATCGCCACGAACGGGCGCCGGCACTTTCGGACGCGCCCGGCAAAGTTGCCGCAATTCAAGGATAATATGCTCTTGATGATTCACTGACTGCCTTCCATGCGTACCGGCATCCTGTCCGCCACCCTTGCCTTCCTGTGCTGGGGCCTGTTTCCGCTGTATTTCCACACGCTCAAAGAAGTGCCGGCGATGCAGATCCTGGCGCACCGCATGCTGTGGTGCTTCCTGTTCCTGACCGCGGTGCTGCTCGCGCGCCGCCAATGGAAGTGGCTGGTCGAGGTGCTGCGCAAGCCGCGCGTGGTCGGCAGCTTCATCTGCAGTTCGATCCTGCTCGCGGCCAACTGGCTGATGTACATCTGGGCGGTCAACAACGGCCACGTCATCGACGCCAGCCTGGGCTACTTCATCAACCCCTTGGTCAACATCATGTTCGGCTACGTGCTGCTCCAGGAGCGCATGCGGCCGGTGCAATGGCTGGCCGTGGCGCTGGCCGCGTGCGGCGTGGCGTGGCTGACGTGGCAGGCCGGGCAGATGCCCTGGATCGCGCTGCTGCTGGCCGTCTCGTTCGGCTTGTACGGCCTGATGCGCAAGACGGCGGCGCTGGGCGCGCTGGAGGGCCTCTCGTTCGAGACGCTGCTGCTGCTGCCGGTGGCGCTGGCCTACCTGCTCTGGCTGAGCATGCACGGTCAAAACATGTTCTTGAACACCGGTTCCGACAGCACGCGCTGGTTGCTGATCGCGTCGGGCCCGGTGACGGCGATCCCCCTGCTGTTGTTCGCCTCGGGCGCGCGCAAGCTGCCGCTGTCGGTGCTGGGTCTGCTCCAATACATCGCCCCGAGCATGGTCTTCCTGCTCGGCATCTGGGTCTTCAAGGAAACATTCAGCCCCGAACGGCTGCAAGGCTTCATCGTGATCTGGAGCGCGCTGGCGTTGTACGCGGCTGAGGGCCTGTGGCGTCAGCGCAAGCTCCCGCAAGCGTTGGCATAGTTCCGTGGGATTGGTGCGCTACTGCAAAACCGGGGTCAGACCCCGGTTTAGGAATTTTCGGCGGAGTGCACTACTGCTAAACCGGGGTCTGACCCTAATGGCGT
>NZ_PXWF02000105.1 GCF_003011895.2 Massilia glaciei
TGGTCACGTTCGTCCGAAATACGCATTGACCGATCTGGAATCGGTGTTTCGCAGTCTGAAAACGGATCTGGGACTGCGGCCGGTTTACCACCAGGTCGAGCGGCGGGTGGAAGGCCATCTGTTCATTAGCGTGCTGGCCTACCATTTCGTCCACACCCTGCGCCTGCAACTGACGGCCGAAGGGTTCAACGACGCGTGGGACAACGGGCGCGAAACCCTGGCCGGACAAAATCGCATCACACCACCTTGCAACGCCGCGACGGCCGAGCCGTACATGTCAGGAAGGCGACCCGGCCCGAACCGCGTCAGAAAAAAATACTCGACATCCGTTACTTGCCATCCAATCCCGGTGGGACACAGCGCGTAGTCGTTTGACCTGTCTCGCGCTCGTCGCCCCTACGCATCGGAAATGCTCATGTGTTGTGCCATAACGCCTGCGGATAAATACCAAGCACTTGATTTAATTCATGTTTGTTGTGCCATATGACAATCTTGGGCTAGGCGCGAAACTGGGCTCGGAACTGGGCGCACATGAAAACGGCGGCTTGCGCCGCCGTTCCCAACACCCTGTGAAGGGATGCCTTGCGAGGAATATCAATTCTCTCAATGCCGCATCGATGATGCGGTTGGTAGTTCGTTTCAAATAAGATTCTGCCAACGATCTGAACTTTTTATATGACCCCCCTCTGAAGAACTACAAGACCACTATAGGACACCGGCGCAATCTTTCAAGGAAAATCTGGTGGCCGAGGAGCCGGTCGGATTTGGGATCGTCGGCTGCAAAAAGCGCTGGACGGTCCATATTTCGCCGCTTTCTCGGCCAATAGCGCGCTATTGGCGCTGCGGAATCGTCAAAGCTCTGTCCTGGCCCAGCGCGATTTTCGCTTCGACTCCCCAAGCCCGGCAGGCTCCTAGCGCAGGCGCGGGCGCGGCGCCGGCGACACCAGCCGCACCGCGCCCTCGCCGGCGGCGGCGCCGAATTTCTTGAGCACGCGCTCGGGCAGGCCCTCGTGCGGCGTGTAGTCGACCACGTCCTCGACCTTGACGACCTCGCGCGCGACGCTGTCGACGCTGCCGAAGCCGTCGGCCAGGCCCATCTCGACGGCCTTCGCGCCGCTCCAGAACAGGCCCGAGAAGGTCTCGGGGGTCTCCTTGAGGCGCTTGCCGCGCCCCTCGCGCACCACCGCGATGAACTGCCCGTGGATCTCGTCGAGCATGGCCTGGGCGTGCGCCTTGTGCTTGTCCGACTGCGGGCTGAACGGGTCGAGGAAGCCCTTGTTCGCGCCGGCCGTCAGGAGGCGCCGCTCGACCCCGAGCTTGTCCATCGCGCCGGTGAAGCCGAAGCCGTCCATGAGCACCCCGACCGAGCCGACGATGCTGGCCTTGTTGACGAAGATCTGGTCGGCGGCGGCGGCGATGTAATACCCGCCCGAGGCGCAGATCTCGTCGACCACGACGTACAGCGGCTTGAGCGGATAGAGCCCGCGCAGGCGCGCGATCTCGTCGACGATCATGCCGGCCTGCACCGGGCTGCCGCCCGGGCTGTTGATGCGCAGCACCACCGCGACCGAGCCGGCGTCGGCGAACGCCTTGCCCAGCGAGGGGATGACGATGTCGGCCGAGCCGCCGCCCTCGGCCTCGATCTCGCCGTTGATCTCGATCAGGGCCGTGTGGCGCCCGAGCGCCTCGGCGTCGGGGCCGAACAGCTCGTGGTCGGAGAACACCCACAGGCCGAACAGCACCACGCCGATCAGGAGCAGCCGGAAGAAGATGCTCCAGCGCCGCGCCGCGCGCTTTTCGCGGATGGTGGCGAACACCAGTTTCTCGAGCGTCTCGCGCTCCCAGTTGGCCACGCCGGGGGCGGCGGGCGCGCCCGCGCCGGGGGTGTCGATGATCGTGTTCTCGCTCATGGCTTGCCTGCTCTCTTGCTCGTTCTGTTGCCGGAATCGGATGGTGGGAAATTGCGGTGATTTGCGGTACTAATTAAGCGCCGGGCGCCGCGTGCGCGGCCGGCGCCTTGACGAACTGGTCCGGCTGCCAGTAGATCACGCCGCCCTCCTCGCGCAGCGCGATCGGGCGCAGGCGCCCGCCCTTGCACGGCCCGCCGGCGCAGTGGCCGGTCTCGGGCAGGTACACGGCGCCGTGGGTGGCGCACATCAGATACAGGCCGCTCGACTCGAAGAACTCGCCCTCAGCCCAGTCGAGCTCGATCGGCACGTGGGCGCAGCGGTTCAGATAGGCGTAGGCCCGGCCCTCGAAGCGCACCACGAAGCCGGTCGCCGGCGCGCCGAACGCGGTCACGGGAAAGCGCACCCCCCTGCCGCCTTCAAGCACGGCGTCGGCCGCGCACACGGGCAGGCCCGGGGCGGCGGGCTCGGCGGGTTCGGCGGGCGCGCCGCCCTGGCTGTCGGCGGCCATCAGGCGTGCTCGCTGAGCCACCGGTGCAGCTGGCCCACGCTGGCCGCGCTGTACATCGGCGCGCACGCGCTTAGCTGATCGGCCGGGTGGGCGCCGTACTGGACGGCGACGCCGGACGCGCCCGCGTTGCTCGCCATCAGCAGGTCGTGCGTGGTGTCGCCGACCATCACGGTGCGCCGCAGGTCCTGGCCGAGCTCGCGCGTGAGCTCCTGCAGCATGGCCGGGTGCGGCTTGGAGAAGGTCTCGTCGGCGCAACGGGTGGCGTCGAACAGCGACAGCAGGCCGACCGCGTTGAGCGCCCGGTTGAGCCCGACCCGGCTCTTGCCGGTGGCCACTGCCAGGAAGTAGCCATCCTGGGACAGCTCGGCGAGCATTTCGCGCACGCCGTCGAACAACACCAGTTCGTGGTGCTTCGACAGGTAGTGGACGCGGTAGCGCTCGAGCACCCTGGGCAGCAGCGCCGGGTCGATGTTCGGCATCGCCACCTGCATCGCCTCGTGCAGGCCGAGCCCGATCACGTGCGAGGCGTCGTCGTCGTGCGGCACCGGCAGCCCGAGGTCGCGCGCGGCCGCCTGTATGCATTTCACGATGGCCGAGGTGCTGTCCATCAGGGTGCCGTCCCAATCGAAGACGATCAGATCAAATTGCTTTCTTGCCATGTCTTCCGGCCGCTTGTGGCGGCCGGCTCCTTCCAGGGATATCAATAATCGTGCGTGCCGGCGTTTCAGCGCTTGGGCGTCTCGGCATCGCCGAGCGGTTTGCCCAAGCTTAACAAGAAACGCGCGCATTCGCCGGGCAGCGGTGCGCGCACCGTGGTCGGCTTGCCCGTTTCGGGATGGGTGAACGTGATCTGGTGGGCGTGCAGGAACATGCGCCTGAGCGCGCCGCGCGTGGCGGCGGCCTTGAGCAGCACGCGGTTGAGCGCGAAATCGCCGTATTTGTCGTCGCCGGCGATCGGAAAGCCCGACGAAGCGAGATGGACCCGGATCTGGTGGGTGCGCCCGGTCTTGAGCTCGGCCTCGAGCAGGGCGAATTGCTCCCACTTGCGCTGCAGGCTGAACACCGTGTGCGACTCCATGCCGCCGGCCTGCACGCAGACCCGGCGCTCGCCCTCGGCCGTGGTGAACTTGTGCAGCGGCAGCTTGACGTGCTGGCGCGCGTTCCTCCAGTCGCCGTGGACCACGGTCAGGTAGCGCTTGTCGGTCGTGCCCTCGCGCATCTGCTCGTGCAGATTGGTCAGCGCCGAGCGTTTCTTGGCAAGCATCAGCAGGCCAGAGGTCTCGCGGTCGAGCCGGTGCACCAGTTCGAGGAACTTGGCGTCCGGGCGCGCCGCGCGCAACTGCTCGATGACGCCGAACGAGACGCCCGAGCCGCCGTGCACGGCGGTGCCGCAGGGCTTGTCGATGATGAGCAGGTGGGCGTCCTCGAACAGGACCGGGAATTCGGCGCCGGGCACCGCCGCGCCCGACTTCTCGGCCACGCGCACGGGCGGGATGCGCACCAGGTCGCCCTCGGCGAGCCGGTAGAGCTGGTCGATGCGGCCCTTGTTGACGCGCACCTCGCCCGAGCGCAGGATCCGGTAGATGTGGCTTTTCGGCACACCTTTACAAACGCGCAACAGGTAGTTGTCGATGCGCTGTCCCGCCTCCTCCTCGCTGATCGTGACGAACTGGGCGGCGGGCTGCTCCTGCGCGTGCTCCGGCCGCGCCGCGGCGGGGCCGGCGGCGGGGGCGTGCGCGCCGCGCTGCCCGGTATGGTCTGTCTTCCCAGAAATTCTGCCGGAGTCCTTCATTGTGCTTTCGTGTTCGACAGGCGGCGGTCAAACCTCTGCGGGTGTCAGTTTAAAACGATATTTTACACACGGGCGCCGGCCGCGGCCCGGCCAAATTGCGAAATCGAACGAAAAAGGCGCGCCGGCGGCCCCGCGCGCTCCGCGTCTGCGGCGGATCAGGCCGCCCGATGGCGGGCCGGCAGATACTGGCAGGCACGCCGGCGCCGCGCGGGGCGGCGCCGGCGCCCGGCGATCTGGGCCGGCCATCGAACGGGGCGCGCATTGCGCGGACAAACCTATGCCGCAAACAATTCTGGTGACGGGCGCGTGCGGCTACATCGGCGCGCACACCTGCGTCGAGCTGCTCGCCGCGGGCTACCGCCTGGTCGCGCTCGACAACCTGTCGAACGGCTCGCGCGAGGCGCTGCGGCGCGTTGAGCGCCTTGGCGGGCGCGCCGTCCCGTTCGTCGAGGCCGACGTGCGCGACCGCGCCGCGCTCGACGCCGTGCTCGCCGCCCACCCGGTCGAGGCGGTCATCCATTTCGCCGGGCTCAAGGCGGTCGCCGAGTCGCTTGCGCAGCCGCTGCGCTACTACCAGGACAACGTGGCCGGCAGCGTCGCCCTGCTCGAGGCGATGGCCGCGGCCGGCGTCAAGCGCCTTTTGTTCAGCTCGTCGGCGACGGTCTACGGCGACCCGGCCGCGGTCCCGGTCGGGGAGGCCGCGCCGCTGGGCGCGACCAATCCCTACGGACGCTCGAAACTGATGGTCGAGCAGATCATCGGCGACTTGGTCGGCTCCACCCCCGGCTGGCGCGCCGGGGTGCTGCGTTATTTCAATCCGGTCGGCGCCCACGCGAGCGGCCTGATCGGGGAGGATCCGCGCGGGGTGCCGGCCAACCTGCTGCCGTTCATCGCCCAGGTCGCCGCGGGCCGGCGCGAGCGGCTGACAGTGCACGGCGGCGACTACCCGACCGCTGACGGCACCGGCGTGCGCGACTACATCCATGTGGCCGACCTCGCGCGCGGGCACACGGCGGCGCTGGCGCGGCTGTTCGCGCGCCCGGGCTCGTTCACGCTCAACCTGGGCACCGGCCGCGGCCACAGCGTGCTCGAGGTGGTGCGCGCGTTCGAGCGCGCCAGCGGACGCCCGGTCCCGTACCGGATCGCGGCGCGCCGCCCGGGCGACGTCGCCGCCTGCTACGCGGCGGCCGGGGCGGCCCACAAGCTGCTCGGCTGGCGCGCGCAGCGCGACCTGCACGCGATGTGCGCCGATCTGTGGCGTTGGCAAAGCGCCAATCCGGACGGCTACGCCGGCTAGGCGGGCCCGCCCGCCCGCGCGGCGGTTGCCAAGCTGTTGCTTTTTGGCCGCCCCCGCGCGCGCCGGCGCCGCCGGGATCGCGCGGCGCCCCCCCCGCGATTTGATCTGTCCTCCCAGAAATTCCCGCTAAGTCCTTCATTTTGAATATATAATCGACCGGCAGCGGTCTAACCTCCGCTGGTGTAAGAATTAAAAAGATATTTTACACATGGGCCCCCACCGGCCTCGCCAGACTGCAAATTCGATGGAAAAACGTGTACGCACATCCTTCGCGCGCGTCAAGGTCGCACCGTTGTTGTCATCGGATAGCGCGCAGGGATGCTGAATTGGATTGCTTGGAATCATAAGGATAAGTACCGGCGAGCCGCGCCGCAAGGACGGCTCGCAGGATGTTGGAGTCGATAACGCCTGTCGTTTTCGCCCGACCCGATGTAAGCCTCATCCTGAAGGCTTGAGAGTAAAGGCTGAAAGCCCACGCCTGGTATCGAAGTCTTAGTATGTTGGCCGGCTACGGTCTGGCTCACTAAAATTGCTCACCGCCCGGAGCACCCGCCCCCACGCAGCACCGGGCGGCGGCTTGCGGGTGATGCGTGCACTCGGCATGTCGATCGACCCCACCGCGCCCTGTTGCGGCCACGACGCTTTGGCGTCCTGCGCCGCACGACAAGGGGCATACCCACCTCCGGCACTCCCCTTCTGGCGTACATCCCCTGTACTTTTCGCCGCCCCCCGACGGGCGGCACTGGAACGGCCCCCGGGCCGCGGAGTTTATAAAAATGAAACGCATGTTGTTTAATGCCACCCAGCAGGAAGAACTGCGCGTGGCGATCGTCGACGGTCAGAAACTGATCGATATCGACATCGAGACCGCCGGGCGCGAACAGCGCAAGTCGAACATCTACAAGGGCGTCATCACGCGCATCGAGCCCTCGCTCGAGGCCTGTTTCGTCAGCTACGGCGAGGACCGCCACGGCTTCCTGCCGTTCAAGGAGGTCGCGCGCACCTATTTCCGCGAGGGCGTCGACGTGCGCACCGCCTCGGTCAAGGAGGCCTTGCGCGAGGGCCAGGAGATCATGGTCCAGGTCGAGAAGGAGGAGCGCGGCAACAAGGGCGCGGCCCTGACCTCGTTCGTCTCGCTGGCCGGGCGCTACCTGGTGCTGATGCCCAACAACCCGCGCGGCGGGGGCGTCTCGCGCCGGGTCGAGGGCGAGGAGCGCCAGGAGCTGCGCGAGACCATGGACAAGCTCGACCTGCCGCAGGGCATGTCGGTGATCGCGCGCACCGCCGGCATCGGGCGCAACGTCGAGGAGCTGCAGTGGGACCTGAACTA
>NZ_PXWF02000106.1 GCF_003011895.2 Massilia glaciei
CGTCGAGGAGCTGCAGTGGGACCTGAACTACCTGATGCAGCTGTGGCGCGCGATCGAGGGCGCCGGCAAGCAGGGCAGTGGCGCGTTCCTGATCTACCAGGAGTCGTCGCTCGTGATCCGCGCGATCCGCGACTACTTCCAGCCCGACATCGGCGAGATCCTGATCGACACCGACGACATCTACGAGCAGGCGCACCAGTTCATGAGCCACGTGATGCCCGACATGGTGCACCGCGTCAAGCGCTACAGCGACGACGTGCCGCTGTTCTCGCGCTTCCAGATCGAGCACCAGATCGAGACCGCCTACTCGCGCACGGTGCCGCTGCCCTCGGGCGGGGCGATCGTGATCGACCACACCGAGGCGCTGGTCTCGGTCGACGTCAACTCGGCGCGCGCCACGCGCGGCTCCGACATCGAGACCACCGCCTTCAACACCAACTGCGAGGCGGCCGAGGAGGTCGCGCGCCAGCTGCGCCTGCGCGACCTCGGCGGCCTGATCGTGATCGACTTCATCGACATGGAGGTGGCCAAGAACCAGCGCGAGGTCGAGACCCGCCTCAAGGACGCGCTGCACCACGACCGCGCGCGCGTCCAGATGGGCAAGATCTCGCGCTTCGGCCTGATGGAATTGTCGCGCCAGCGGCTGCGCCCCTCGCTGTCAGAGGGCAGCCACGTGACGTGCCCGCGCTGCTCCGGCACCGGCCACATCCGCGACACCGAGTCGTCCGCGCTGCAGGTGCTGCGCATCATCCAGGAGGAGGCCATGAAGGAGAATTCGGCCACCATCCACGTCCAGGTGCCGGTCGACGTGGCCGCCTTCCTGCTCAACGAGAAGCGCGGCGAGGTGCTCAAGATCGAGAACCGCCACCGCATCGGCGTGATCCTGATCCCAAACAAGCACCTCGACACCCCGCACTACAAGCTCGAGCGCATCAAGCACGACGATCCGCGCCTCGAGGACAGCGCCGCGAGCTACTCGCTGGCCGAGCAGGCCGACACCGACATGGCCTACAGCAAGCGCCAGAAGGAGGACGTCAAGCCGCGCCAGGAGGCGGTGGTCAAGACCATCACCCCGGCCCAGCCGGCGCCGATGGTCGACCGCAGCGAGCCGGCCAAGCCGGCGCCGCTGCCGGTGCTGGTCGCCCCCGAGCCCGAGCCCGAGAGCTTCATGAGCCGCATCATGGGCTTCTTCTTCAAGAAGGAAACCGCGGCCATCGTGGCGCCGGCAGCGGCGCCGGCCAAGCCGGCCGCCGCCACCGAGCGCGGCGAGCGCAACGGCCGCGGCCCGCGCGG
>NZ_PXWF02000107.1 GCF_003011895.2 Massilia glaciei
GCCAAAGTTGTGTGTAACGATATGGCTATAGCTGTGCCAGCAATTCAATCACTTTGGCGTAGTATTTGCCCTTTTTTCCATACGTTGTCAGGTAATTCGTCGCCCGGGTCTTTGCGTCCAGCTTTTGGTTCGCCCCGGCCAAGGCTTGGATGTAGTAGTAGTAAAAACTCTCCGGCAAGGGAGTACCCAGTTTTTCCAGCCGCACGAAATGGGGCAAGGCTTCCTCGTGCTTGTTCTCCTTTATGGCGTTCGTGATCTTCGTCATCAGCAATTCCAGCACAATACTGCGGTCCATGCCCGCATACGGATCGAGGCTTGGGTCGCTAGAAACGAGCTCGAAATAGTGACCAAATAAACTGCGAAATTCGCCTGCCGTGTTGTCTGATCGCTTGAGAACAACGGACAAAGATCCGCGCTCACAGATGAAATATTGTCTTACATGGTTAGGTGTTACCAAGGGGCTGCCTATCTTACACACATCCCCTTTTTGGTATTTCATAGCGCCCTGACTTTCCCTATTAATAAATTCACCGCGTTCATAGATGAAGTTTTCATCCATCCTCATGGAAAATGACTTTTTGAAGACAACCCAGGTATCTTTTGGTATGTCGTCGAGATCCATGTCTCCAGGGATCAACTCGTCTGCTGAGTTTGCCGCGCTTGCACAGCACAATAGAACGATCAGGCTTGCTATAGTTTTCATCATAAAAATAGTCCCTTGGTTGTAAAAATATCGTTATCGGTCACCGGGTGCGATCCGCGACGCACTGGTCGACACTGACGATCGGTTTGCCCGACGTGGCGCAGGCCTGGGCAGCCGTGGCAGCGCAGCTTTCCCATTCCGGGCGCTTCGGGTTGGGGGCGTTGGCGTAACAGGTATATTTGGGGAAAGCGATGCAGCTCGTGTTCGGGCCGCCGCCGCAAGGCGGCGTCGGGTCCTCGCGCGAATCCGTACAGATCTTGGCGCTGGGCTTGCTGCCACAGGTGCGCGCCGCGCAGCTGTCTTCTGTGGCCTTGGCTGCGTTGCAAAAGTCCAGAGCACTTTTTCTCACCAGTGCCAGGCGCTCGGCTGCGGCCAGTCGCTCCCGCAGTTCCGCTGCGGCCTTCAGCCGGGCGTCCTCGCGCGCCTTGCGTTCTGTCTCCGCTGCCTCGAATGCTGCTTCCATCGGATCGCTCGAGCCGGCCTTCTTTCCCGCGCCCGTGGTGCCGCCAGGCCGCCGGTCTTCCAGCTTGGCGAACGCAGCGTCGATCGCATCGATTTCCTTCGCTTCTTTCTTCCTGGAGCAATAGTGCGGCGTGGCGCCGGTGTTCGATTCGCACAATTTGGCGAGCGCATTCTCTACCGGCGCCACGTCCACCGTCGAGCTTGGGCAGACCTGCAGACCGTCGAGCTTTACGCCCGCGCGCATCACCGCCTTCGCATCCTTGGCGTTGAGCTGCTGCCGTCCCTCAGCCACACACCAGCCCGCCAGGCCCAGTCCGATGCCTTTGTTCGACATCCCACCGTGCAGGAATTTCTCCCAGTTGTAGCCCTCGGGCACGTTCATCGACGTCTCGCCCGGTTTAGCTGCCACGCCCGTATTGAACGCCAGGACGACTGCAGTGTCATTCCGGCTCGTCGGCGCTTTCTCAACAAAGGCGACCGCTTCCACGTAGAGTTCCATGCGCTGCACGGCCTTGCCCACCGCCTTGGGGAGATTCTCCACCGTGTAAGACTGGGACCCGCCGCCCTCGGCGTCGGCCACCCGCACTTTCGTGGGGCTCCAGCCGAGTACATAGTCGCCTATCGGTTCGCCCATCAGCGTCCACAGCTTCCAGTTGACCTGGACCCGGCCGCACACCACAGGCACTGCCCTGGAACCGCTCTTGAAGCAGGTCTCCTGCAAGCCCATGGGGCGTAAGCTACCTTTGCCGCCTGGTGAGGCCGCGTTCACCGGATCGGCAGCTTGTGCTGCCACCGAAAAGAAAGCCGCCAGGGTCAGGGATTGGAAGAGAAAAAAGGCTCGCATGGGTCCTTGCAATACGCTGGTTGATAATATAAATGAGGGCGCTCTCGGGTGTTGCGATCGTAGTTTTAGGAGCACGGCGAGGGTCAGGTCTAATAAACGCGCGCCGGCGAAAGCCGTAGTGGCGGCTGCGGCAAGTAGGAGCAAAGAAAGCGCGCATGTCAGAACCCTCGACTGAATTACACGATTGTTGCCGCCAAAGGTGGCACGCAACGCCTTCACGCTCATGCGTGGGCTACGGCTTGTAGGAGAACCCGTCGGAGGTGATGACGTTGAATCCCAGCTTCTTGGCATGCGCCATTTTTGCGGCAATTTCCTGATTGGCTTTGTCGGTCGCAAAGAAATACGACACGTGGATGCCACTCATGATGGCTTCGTCGATCTTGTCTTTTTCTGCCGATTTCATGATGCGCTCGACATAAGCCGGCTTTTTCTCCCGGACATAGGTGACGTAGCTCTTCATGAGCTTCAGGCTCTCGGCGTTCACCGCGTCGGTGTCGTTGGCCTTGATGAAGAACAGGTTCTTCTCGAAGACGGTATCGGTGTTTTGATTGCCGTTCTCGCCCTTCACGGCATAAGCCTTGTAATCGACGGTGAAGTAAAGGTCGTGGGCTGCAGCGATCGAAGCGCCGTAGAAGACAAAAAGCGCAATGGCAATTTTTGAGATTGAATTCATGATGGTCGTCCGGCGTAAGCCAATAGTTTGTTACTAATTATCGTAGGGGCCCTGCAGCAATTTTGGACGGGACGCCGAATGGGGTATGCAAAAGTGGTTGGTCTGTTGATTTATTCACGGCGATGCAGCGCCGCACCCGGCGCAAGGATGGTCAAGGGCGCAGCGAAGAAAGTGGTCGCAGTGAGCGCCACGATCCCCGGCAACACAGTACCTTCCATTAGAAGTGCCGAAGACCGCCGTCGGAAAAAACTGTCTTTGCGAACGGGTAAGTCGGGTGTGAGTAAGTTAGGTGTCATTGCCAATCGCTAAGAAATGCCTCCGCGCTCAGTATCCCAACTCGCACCGATCCGATAAATAGTGCAAATGCGCCATTCCGGTGGCCCGCCCTTCAAATCCGAAATGACTATTCTAGACGCCCAAGACATTACAGGTGAAATTTAGCGAGCTGCTGTAGCATTTCTACCACTTGGCGCAAGGTTTGCCCATTACCGACTTTCGGAACGCAGTTTGTTCGGAGCCCGCAGCATAACGATGCGTTCGATGCCGCCAGCGCGCACGAACTCGCGAACGCAGGTGTATGGCAACCACGTACGGCCAGCTTACAAGGTCGGCCCATCGTAAGCGTCCAGTCCATCCACCTTCCATTGCCAATTTTCGCTAGCCATACTCCAGTTTTGAAAAGGAGATATGGATGGCAAATATCGAACGCGAAGCGCTGTGGAAAGAGCGCGTCGCACAATGGCGTGTTAGCGGTCAGTCGCAGCGTGCGTTTGCAGTGAATCAGGGCTATGCCCAGCGTCAGCTCAATTATTGGGCGCGACGATTGGCCGCGGTCGACGTGGCGCCGGCATTTCTGCCGCTGTCGATTCAATCTGCCGCGACCGTTGCGCCAGCGATCAATTTGCGTAGTCCCAGCGGCTGGACCGTGACGTTGCCGACAGCCTTGCCGACGAACTGGGTCGCCGAACTGCTGTGTGCCCTGGCATGAAGCTGCTGGCAGCGTCGTTCTGGCTGGCCACCCAGGCTGTGGACATGCGCACTGGCATCGATGGGCTTTCGCAGGATGTGCAGGAGGCCTTGGGCCGCGCACCCTGCGACGGTACGGCATACGTGTTCAGCAACCGTCGAAGGACCCGCTTGAAGCTGGTCTGCTGGGATGGCAATGGCGTTTGGATGTGTCTGCGCCGTCTGCACCGCGGTCAGTTCGTTTGGCCGCAGGCACACGAAACAAGCTGGCAGTTAACCGACGAGCAATGGCAATGGCTGATCGCCGGCGTCGACTGGCAGCGCTTGGCCGCGCCGGCCCCGGCGCAATGGCAGCTGTAGCGCCGCGCATGTGAACTGTTGTGCTTGTAAACAGCGGCCGTGCCCGGTAAACTACGGGAATGGATTTGCTCAATGAACTTACCCGCGCCAACCACGATCCCGCCGTGATCGCGAAGGTGCGCGCGCTGATGGAGCAAAGCGTCAGAGCAGAACAGATGCTGGCGAAAAACAGTGCGGCGCTGGCGGAGAAGGACTTTAAGATTGCTGCGTTGACGCTTGAATTAGCGTACTACCGTCGCATCAAGTTCGGCCAGAAAAGCGAGTCCTTCAGCGGTGAGCAGCGTGAGCTGTTTGACGAAACGGTCAACACCGACCTGGCCGCGACCGAGGCCGAGTTGGTGCCACCTGCTGATACCGGTGAAGGCGAAGCCGGCAAGCGCAAACGCAGCCGTGCCGGGCGCCAGCCGCTGCCGGCCGACCTGCCGCGCGTCGAGCACCGCCATGAGCCGGAGTCATGCCAATGCGCGGCATGCGGCCAAGGCCTGGTTATGATCGGTGAAGACATCAGCGAACAGCTCGACGTGGAGCCGGCGCGCTTCTTCGTACATCGCCACATTCGTCCGCAATACGCTTGCCGCGCCTGCGAGACGGTCATCGCAGCAGCGGTGCCGCCGGCGACCATTGACGGCGGCATGGCAGCACCGGGCCTGTTGGCCTGGGTGGCGGTGAGCAAATACACCGATCACCTGCCGCTGTATCGGATCGAGCAGATCGGCGCACGGCAAGGCGTGCCACTGGCGCGCTCCACGCTGGCCGAGTGGATCGGCAAGATCGGCGTCGCGCTGCAACCCCTGGGCGAACGGCTGGCCGAACTACTCAAGGAGCGACCGTGTCTGCATGCCGACGAAACGCCGGTGCGGCAACTGGACCCCGGCGAAGGAAAAACCCGCCATGCCTATTTATGGGCCTACCGATCCAATGACCTGGACGAGGGGCCGCGCATCGTCGTGTTCGACTACCTGATTCCGTGTTCCAACTTTGACCATCACTCTCCTGTTCGCAAAGTCGTCAATTTTTGCGAATTTCACGCCCCGACCGTGCCGTTGTCCACGACTATTGCGACTTAATCGGGTTTTAATCGGCCGGCTATGAACGTGCCTAGCATGATTCCCGGCCAGTTTGGTGGCGTCAGCCCATGCGCGCTCCTTCCGGCTCGCCGGAATCGTGAAGTTGCCCAGTCAATCGTTTCGTCTGCTTCGGCCTGTCGATCACGCTGCCCCCAGACGCGACAGGCGCGCTTGCAGGGCACAGAAGATGTCGGCGTGCATCTTGGCCGTGCGGCCGAAGTCGAGCACCAGTCGGCGCGCATGTTCGACGTATTTGGCCGCCCGGTTCATGATCTCCTGCAGCACCGTTCTCAAACGGCGACGTTTCGCCGGATGCCTGACCGGCGAGATTTCACCTGTCAAACCAAGTTGGCCGAGCAGGCGCAGGCAGTTATAGGCGAACATCGCCAGATGCATGATCGCGTCGTTGCTGTCGAACTTGCCCGACGGCAGACGTTCCATGTCGAGGTCGGTCTTGATTTCGGAGTGGAATTGTTCATGTGTGCCGTGGCGGCGATACAGCCGGATGATTTCCTCGGGCGCTGCATCCAGGCTGGTCCACCAGCCTTCGATTTCAACCTCCGGCTCGATCAGGTGCTGCCCCTTCTTGTCGATGCTGCGCTCGGTGACCGACACGACCAGGCGCAAGGTCCGGCGCTCCTTGCCATGGGCGCGCTCAAGCTGCTGCGACAGCAACGCGCAGCGTTTGCCGGGCCGCGCCACTTTGAACGCATCGGCTTGCTCGGCACGCGCCACCCAGGCGGCCTTGTCTTGCTTGCGGGGATTCCACTTGATGACGAAGTCCAGTCGCCGCCCAAGCGGCGTCAGCCGCTCGCGCTCGTCCTCGCATTGGAACAACAATTTGGCGCTGTCGAAGCCACTATCCTTACGCAAAAGGACATGTCGGTCGGCAGCGAGCAGGCGCTCGAGCTTGCCGTAGACCCGCTCCATGAAGAAATGCGTCTCCGCTGCGCTGTGCTGTTTTCCAGGACGCAGTTCCAAGCCGATGTTCCAGCCCTCGTTGCCCAAGTAGGCCGCGATCGGCGTGTAGCCGTCGACGCCCTGGTAGGTGCGGCTCACTTCCTCTTTCTTGGTGCCGCTGTTGTCCATGACGAAGGTGTCGATGTCGAGGCACACGTAGGCGCCGTCGGCTGTGATCGGCGCGCCGGTCCGCTCCAGCAGCCGCAGGCTGAGCTCGTCGGTGTACTCGCGAACACCCCCGGCGATGGCATCGAGACGCTGGCGCAGCCACACGCTGCCGGGGACCTTGGACAGATTGAGTGCCTTCTTGAAGAAGCGGTCATTGCGAAACGGCTCGATGGCTTCGAAATCGCTCTTGCCCAAGCACAGCAACGCGGTCATGCTCTTGGCGATGTCGGAGGTCTTCATGCCCTGCGATACCGGAAACCTGGAATCGAGAACCGCCTCGACTTGGGCGGCCTCGAAGCATTGGCCAATCAGGCCAAGACCGGCGTGTGAGGTTAATTCCAGGTTGCTCGATTGTTTGACTTCAAAGCGTGGCATGATCGGTCGGGTGAAAGCAGAAAATGCAATATTTTACTTTGCAATCAATGACTTGATCAACTATTGGATGAGGCGGAACACGGATTCAGGGACTATTAAACCGGCCGTGCCGGCGCGCATGCGCGCGCCTTCCTGTTGGGCTGGCGAGGCCAGCTGATAGTTGACGATTACGCAGGCTACAAAGCCATGTTCGCTGCCGGCATCACCGAGCTGGCGTGCATGGCCCACGTACGCCGCAAGTTCTTCGACCTGCATGCTGCCAGTGGCAGTCCGATTGCCGCGCAGGCACTGCGCCATATCGGCCAGTTATACGCCGTCGAGCAGCAAGGGCGCGAACTGGCGCCGACAGAGCGTTTCCAGCTGCGCCAGGGCCAAGCCAAGCCGCTGATGGCCGATTGGCACGCCTGGCTCCTCGCCGCACACAAGACCGTGGCCGTCGGCAGCGGCACCGCCAAGGCAATCGAGCATGCCCTCAAGCGCTGGCCGGCGCTGCTGCGCTATGCCGATTCGGGCACGCTGCCAATCGATAACAATCCGGTCGAAAACACCATCCGTCCTATCGCCGTCGGGAAAAAGAACTGGCTGTTCGCTGGCTCTGAACGGGCCGGGCGGCGCGCCGCCGCGCCGCCGCGATCCAGACCCTGCTCGCCACCGCCAAGCTCAACGGACTCGAACCATTACGCTGGCTCAGCGATACACTCGAAAAGCTGCCCACCTGCCCGAACAGCAAGATCGACTCCTTGCTACCGTTCGCACAGTCTAGCCAGACCTAAACCGCATTCATAGGTGGATGGGCTGGACGCTTACGGCCCATCAGCGACTCTTCCGGCTTAAAGAACGCATTCCCGCTCGCTACGAGGATGTGCCTGGAGCACACCTATCCGCCAAGGTCATGCAGACCATCAGCCAAGCTCCGCTCGTCTAAATACTGGCAAAAGATTGGGGCGGGTACGCCGAGGGAGGAGCAGTTCTGAGCCACATATTATGGGTAAATAAGGTGGTTGGTGCGGTACAGTGGCGGTACACTCGTACCGATCTGTTGACTTGCGTAGATTTCGCTAACTCATTGATTCGTTGTATACTAAGGCCTCATCACCCTACGCTTACTTTACGTCGATTTCCCTATGTGCACGGTTTCAACGGCAAACTCATAATCCGTTGGTGCCGTGTTCGACTCACGGGAGGCCCACCAATAAGATTCCTGTCGCAAAACTGGAATTCAATAAGGGGGCTTATACTTTTTCATACACTCAGGGTATTTTCCGAGCAAGGGATTTTCGCCTTTTTAGCGGGCTGCAACAAGTCGACTCTATCTACGAGTCGCCTAAACTTTTCCCACTGTTTTCGAACAGGCTAATTAGCAAGTCCCGCCCAGAATTTAAAGAATACTTGAGATGGCTCGGATTGTCGGACATGGGGGGCGACCCCAATCCACCGGACTTAAGCG
>NZ_PXWF02000108.1 GCF_003011895.2 Massilia glaciei
CAGGGGGTTTCCGTTCAGGCACTACCTAGTTGTTCATCACGATTCCTGCCGCCGCCAAACACCAGCCGGTCTTGCCAATCAGCCAATTACTGCTAAAGTAGCAAACTTGATTGGCATTACCGTCTGCGCACATGACCCAGTACATCGCACTTCTTCGCGGCATCAACGTCGGCAAGGCAAAACGCGTCGCCATGCTTGAACTGCGCGCACTCATGGAAGAACTCGGCCACACCGCGGTCTCAACCGTCCTCAACAGCGGCAACGTCGTGTTCAACGCCGCGCGCACCAACAGCGCCGAGGCGGCCGCCGCGATCGAGAAAGCCATCGAAAGCCACTTCAAGTTCCCGGTCCCGGTCATCGTCATCACCGCCCGGGAACTGCACACCGCCATCGCCGAAAACCCGTTCCCGGAGGCGGCGGCCACGCCGTCCCAGTACCTCGTCGCGTTCGCCGCGGCCGAGGCGCCGCTGGTCAAGGCGCGAGAACTGCTGGCGCAATCCTGGACACCCGACGCGCTCGCCTTCGGTGACAAAACCGCCTACCTCTGGTGCGCCGGGGGCATCCTGGCGTCGGCGCTCGCGCAGGCGTTCACGCGCGCGGCGGGGGCCGCCATCACAACGCGCAACTGGGCCACCGTGCTCAAACTTCAAGCGGCCACGACTGAAGGAAAAAACCCGGCATGAGCGCGGTCCTCCTCCTCAAACTGTTCCTGGTCCCCTTGCTCATTCTCGGCGTCACATTGGCCGGACGCCGCTGGGGCCCGGCGGTGGCGGGTTGGCTGTCGGCCTTCCCGATCGTGGCCGGCCCGATTCTGTTGACGCTCGCGCTCGAGCAAGGCGCGCAGTTCGCCGCGCACGCCGCCCACGGCACCCTGCTCGCCGTGCTCGCCATCATGGTCTTTACCCTGGGTTATGTCTGGGCGTCGGCCCGGTTCCAAGTGCCCGGGTCGATGGCCTGCGCGCTGGCCGTGTATGGCGTGGCCCTTGCCGCGCTGCAGGCCGTGGAACTCGACATCCTCGCCTGCTTCGCCCTCGTGATCGCCGCCCTGCTGCTCACGCCGCTACTGTTCGCGCCCCCCGTCGCCGCGGCCGCGCCGGCGAAGGCGGGTCCGGGCGATCTGCCCTGGCGCATGCTCGCCGCCGCCATGCTGGTGTTGTTCGTGACCTATTCGGCGAGCCGCCTCGGCGCGCGCCTGAGCGGTTTCCTCGCGATGTTTCCCGTGATGAGCACGGTGCTGGTCGGTTTCTCGCACCACCGCTCGGGACGCGCGTTCGCCGTGGCGCTGCTGCGAGGCATGATCTACGGCTATTTCGCGTTCGCCACGTTTTGCGTGCTCGTCTCGCTGCTGCTGCAACGCCAGTCGATCGCGTTCGCGTTCTCGGTGGCGCTCGCGTGCGCACTGGTCGTCCAGTTGCTTGTCAAAGTATTGCTCGCGCTGCGCCAAAGGAATGCCGCTGCCGCCGCGCCTGCCATGGGGAAATGAAATGGAGATCGATTTCTGGTTCGACTTCGCCAGCACGTATTCCTACCGAGCGCGATGCGCACCGTCCGCCGGCGCCCTTTCCTGGCGTCGTCTTGATCTTGGCACCGTGGCGGACTACGATGGACCAAGTCGATCAGGAGCGGCCATGAGAACGGTAAATATTCATGAGGCGAAAACCAATTTTTCGAAATTGGTCGACGCCGCTGCAAGTGGCGAAGAAATCATTATTGCCAAGGCAGGCAAGCCGGCCGCGCGTTTGGGATCCGATCGGAAAGCGAAAAATCACGCCGCGTTTTGGTGAGTTAAAGGGCAAAATTCGATTGAGCGGCGACTTCGATGCGCCCTTATCCGATGACGTGATAGGGATTTTTGAGGGGCATTGATGGCTCCGCTTTTTAGGCACACATATCCTAGGGGTGGTAACGGACGAACCGAGGCAGAACCTTTGCTTCTGCGGGCTGCTGACAAGCAATCGACCGGATACGGCTCCCTCGCGTTGACTGTATGAAATATTTTTCCGAACGCGCTATGCTTTGCTCCGTGTTCAAAAATAGAAGCGAAATTTATCCATGTCCCTCACCTCCAACATGGCAAGCGCCGTCCGCCTGGCCGCGCTCGCGCTCGCCTGCGCGCTGGGCGCCCCGCACGCGCAAGCCCAGCGCCCCGCCGTCCTGCCCGACACCATGGCGCAGCGCGTGCTCGCCTGCACCGCCTGCCACGCGCCCAAGCCCAAGGGCGACGACGCCTTCTTTCCGCGCATCGCGGGCAAGCCGGCCGACTACCTCTACAATCAACTTGTCAATTTCCGCGAGGGCCGGCGCCAGTATCCACTCATGAGCTATATGGTCCAGCACCTGTCGGACGACTACCTGCGCGAGATCGCCTTGCATTTTTCGCAGCAGCACATCGCGCCGCCGGCGCCCCAGCACGCCGATAGCGCGCCGGCCGTATTCGAACGCGGCCGCGTGCTCGCCACCCGGGGCGACGCCGCGCTCAAGGTGCCCGCCTGCATCGCCTGCCACGGCGAAAAACTGACCGGCGTCGCGCCCGCGATCCCCGGACTGCTCGGCCTGCCGCGCGACTACGTCAACGCCCAGCTCGGCGCCTGGCGCAACAAGACGCGCCGCGCGCACGCGCCCGATTGCATGGCCGACATCGCCGCGCGCATGAGCGCGGCCGACATCGACGCCGTCTCGCGCTGGCTCGCGGTGCAAACGCCACCGGCCGACACCCACCCCGCCACCGCCATCGCGCGGCCCTTGCCGAGCGCCTGCGGCAGCTCCCCCGACTGATGGCCATGAAGAAAAAAATTCTCACCGCGCTGGCGGCCCTGGCCGCGCTGATCGTGCTCGCCTGCATCGCGATGTGGCCGCGCGCGCATTTCGTCCCGTCCTCCTCGGCCGCCGCCTTCGCGCCAAGCGCCGCCAACATCGCGCGCGGCGACTACCTGGCCAAGGCCGGCGACTGCATGGCCTGCCACACGGTGCGCGGCGGCGCCCCGTACGCGGGCGGGCGCATGCTGGCCACCCCGTTCGGCCAGGTGGCCGCGCCCAACATCACGCCCGATCCGACCCACGGCATCGGCAACTGGAGCGCGGACGACTTCTGGAACGCGCTGCACAACGGCAAATCGCGCGACGGCCGCCTGCTCTACCCCGCCTTTCCGTACACCCACTACACCAAGGTCACGCGCGACGACACCGACGCCCTGTTCGCCTTCATGCGCAGCGTGCCTGCCCAGCCCATTGCCAACGTGCCGCACGCGCTGCGCTTTCCGTACAACCAGCAATTCATGCTCGCCGGCTGGCGCCTGCTGTACTTCAAGCCGGCCGTGTTCGAGGCCAGCGCGAACCAGAGCGCGCAGTGGAACCGCGGTGCCTACCTGGTCGAGGGCCTGGGCCATTGCAGCGCCTGCCACAGCAGCCGCAACCAGCTCGGCGCGAGCGACGGCGGCCTCTCGGGCGGCCTCATTCCTGTGCTCGGCTGGTACGCGCCCTCGCTGACCTCGGACGCCGAGGCCGGCCTGGGCGGCTGGACCGTGCCCGAGATCGTGAGCCTGCTGCGCACCGGCGTGTCGCCGCGCGCGACCGTGTTCGGGCCGATGGCCGAGGTCGTGCAGCGCAGCCTGCAACACCTGTCCGGGCCCGACGCCGAGGCGATGGCGGTGTACCTGAAGGCATTGCCGGCCACGCCCTCGCCGGCACCGGCGCCCGGGCGCGCGGCGCCGCGCGGCCCCCGTGTCGAGCGTTTGCTGGCGCGCGGCGCCAAACTATACCAAACCCATTGCATCGATTGCCACGGGGCCGACGGCAAGGGCCTGCCGCCGCACTACCCGCCGCTGGCGGGCAACCGCGCGCTGACCATGGATTCACCGGTCAACGCGGTGCGCATCGTGCTCAACGGCGGCTTCGCGCCTTCGACCGCCGGCAACCCGCGCCCCTACGGCATGCCGCCGTACGCGCACGTGCTGGGCGACGAGCAGGTCGCCGCCGTGGTCAGCTACCTGCGCAACAGCTGGGGCAACGACGGCGCCCCGGTCGGCGCCGAGGAGGTCAACCGCCACCGCGCGGTGCCGCTCGACTGATCGGCAAGATCAGCCCTGCGCGCGCCGCTGCGAGCGGTTGATCAGGCCGCGCCGGTCGACCGCGCCGCCGAGCACCATGTCGGCGAAGCCGAGCCGGTCGGTGGTGGCGTTGCGCGCGTCCTCGATGCCGATCTTGTCGTCGGCCAGCAGTTGCTGGAGCGACGCGTTCATCGTGTGGCAGCCGGGCTCGCCCGACGCGTTCATGTGCGCGCGGATCCCGCCCACGTCGCCGGCCTCGAGCATGCGCACCGCGGCCGGCCCGTTGGTCAGGCACTCGGTCGCGAGGTGGTAGCGGTCGCCCTCGAGCGAAGGCAGCAGCGCCTGGCACAGCACCCCGCGCAGCGCGTGCGCCAGCGCCTGCGACTGGGCCCCGCTGTTGCCCAGCAGGCGCAGCAGCTTTTGCAGGCCCAGCTCGGTCGAGCGCGCGTGCAGCGAGGCGAACACGAGCGGGCCCGATTCGGCCAGCGCCAGCGCCTCGAGCGCGGTCTGGGCGTCGCGGATCTCGCCGATGACGATCACGTCGGGGCGCTCGCGCAGGGCGTCGAGCGCGCCCAGGTAGTAGCTGTCGACGTCGCCGTCGAAGCCCACCTCGCGCTGCGTGATGATGCATTTGCGCTGCGGGATCAGGGTCTCGACCGGGTCCTCGATGGTGATGATGTGGCCCGAGCGCTGCTTGTTGATCTGGTCGATCATCGAGGCGATCGTGGTCGACTTGCCCTGGCAGGTGTCGCCGATGATGAGCACCAGGCCGCTCGTGAAATTGGGGAACTCGAACTCGTCCTGGTGCAGGCCCAGGCCGGCCAGCGCCAGCGGCTCCCTCGGGAAGCGGCGGATCACGCAGCCGAGCCGCTTCTTGCCCTGGAAGGTGAAACAGTTGGCGCGGATGCGCGCCGTGTGCAGGTCGATCGAGCGGTCGAAGGCGCGCTCGGCGATCCGGTCGGCCCAGTTCGGTTCGATGACCTCGAAGAACTCCTCGAGCTCCTCCTTGGTGATGGGCGAGTCCGACACCGCGACCAGGCCCCTGGGCTGGCGCAGCATCAACGGGCTGTTCTGGTGGATGATGATGTCGCTGAAGATCAGGCGCGAGTTGAGCAGGTGCAGGATCTGTTCGACCAGCGTGCCGAAGACCGGGTGGTCCTCGTTCTCGATGTAGCTCAGGGTGCGGATTTGGGAGGACTCGTGGTTTTCCATCTGGCGGCGTTCTCGGTTGATCGGTGGCTCAAAACGTGCCGCCAATTATAAGACCATCGCCGCCGGATTAATTGCATGGCTGAAATAAAAACGCGCCGCGCAACAGCGCGCCTCTCAGCGCAACGGGAACCTTTCGTTCGTTTTGAGGTCGAGCGCGACGCGCACGCCGTTCTCGCTCAGCACCACCTCGTCGGGCGGCTCCTCGCCGGCCAGCGCGCCGAACACCACCGGCAGGCCCTCGCCCTTGCGCACCAGGTCGTCGGCGCGCTCGTAGACGTTCTTGCAGCCGGTGCCGGCCAACAGCGCCTGCACGATCGCCACCTTCCAGGCGTCGACCCCGGCGGCGTTGAATTCGCACACCAGGTAGCCGTCCCTGCCGCCGAAGCCGTCGACGAGCAGGCCCGGCAGGCCGTCGGCCTCGGCGTCGACCAGCCGCACCAATTGGTCGCGCCGCGCGCTGCCCGCCTTTTGCGCGCTCCTGGCCAGCGCCGCCTGGACGCGCCGCTTGATCAGCGCATGGTCGATCGGCTCGGCCTCGTCGAAGGTCCAGACCCGGGCCCGGATCTGCGACTTCGCGTTGTAGGCCGCGCGCGCCAGGAATCTGGTCGAGGACGACTGCACCACGGCGGTGCCGCCGGCCTTCATTTTCTCGTTCGGCTTGCCGTCGACGCGCTCGATGGCCGAGGCGTAGATCCAGGGTTCGCCGGCGAGCAGGCTTTTTTCCTTGCCCTGTTTGATGGTGATGATCAGCATGAAATTCCAGTAGATGTTGTGCGGGGCAGCGCACATGATACCGCCCCGCCCCCGGTTTAGAGCGCCACATCTAATCGCGCGCCGCCCACTTGCCGCTAGACCGATCGGTCTATAACATGGGAACCATGAAAACCACCGATGCGAGAACGCGCCTGGTCGGCGCCATGGTCGACGCCCTGCAACGGCGCGGGCTGCACGGCAGCGGCCTGACCGAGCTGCTGGCGGCGGCCGGCGCGCCCAAGGGCGTGATGTACCACCACTTCCCCGGCGGCAAAACCGAACTGGCCGTGACCGCCATCGGGGCGACCGTGGCGCGCCTGTGCCACAGCCTCGACCAGGCCCTCGACGCCGCCCCCGGCGACGCCAAGGACCCGGGCGCGGCGCTCATGGCCTGGGTCGGCGGCGCCCAGCAAAAGCTCGACGCCAGCAATTACGAGCGCGGCTGCCCGCTGGCGACCATCGCGCTCGAGACCACCGCCGCCGACACGGCGATCCGGGCGGCGCTGGCGGACGGCTTCGCCACGCTGCGCGCGCGCATCGCCGCCGCCCTGGTGCGCGCCGGCTACGCCGAGGCCGGCGCGCGGGCCATGGCCGCCCTGCTGGTGGCCGCCTACGAGGGCGGCCTGCTGCAGGCGCGCGTGGCCGGCAACCCCGAACCGATGTCGCTGGTGCGCGACGCCCTTCTCTGCGTCCTCAACAGCGGCGCCCTCAAAGGAGCAACAAAATGAACCCGCTGAACCAGCCGAACCGGCCCGTAGCCGTGGCCCTGACCGCCGCCGACGGCTACCCGATCGCCGCGCTGCGCTACGCCCCCGCCGGCGCGCCGCGCGGCCACATCGTGGTGGCCGGCGCCACCGGCGTGCCGCAGGGCTTTTACCGCCGCTTCGCCGACTTCGCCGCCGCCCAGGGCTACGCCGTCATGACGCTCGACTACCGCGGCATCGGCCTGTCCAAACCGGCCACGCTCAAGGGCTTCCGCATGGACTACCTCGACTGGGGCCGGCAGGACCTGGCCGCCGCGGTCGAGGCCATGAGCGCGCCCGGCGTGCCGCTGTACGTGGTCGGCCATTCGTACGGCGGGCACGCGTTCGGGCTGCTGCCGAACCACCACAAGGTGGCCGCCCTGTACACCTTCGCCACCGGCGCCGGCTGGCACGGCTGGATGCCGCCGGCCGAGCGGCTGCGCGTGCTGCTGCTGTGGCGCGTGGTCGGCCCGCTGATCGTGCGCGCCAAGGGCTACATGGCGTGGAACTGGCTGGGCATGGGCGAGGACCTGCCGCTCGACGTCTACCACCAGTGGAAGCGCTGGTGCCGCTACCCGCGCTATTTTTTCGACGACCCGCGCATGGCGCATCTGGCGGCCGGCTTCGACGCGGTGCGCAGCCCGATCATGGCCTGCAACGCGCTCGACGACCTGTGGGCGCGCCCGCGCTCGCGCGACGCCTTCATGGCCGGCTACCGCAACGCCGCCTGGCAGGCCACCGACATCGACCCGCGCGCGGCCGGCATGGGCCCGATCGGGCATATGGGTTACTTCAAGGCCGATTGCCACCCCTTGTGGCAGGGCGCGCTCGACTGGCTGGGCCAGCACGGCCGGGCGCCGGCGGCGGCCGCCGCCGGGTAGGCGCGGCGCCGGTGGCG
>NZ_PXWF02000109.1 GCF_003011895.2 Massilia glaciei
GTTTGGCTTCATGCAATCGCCCTGGAGCAATAAGGGGCTTGCAGCGGGGGGAAAGGCCTGCAATTTCAACTACTTGCTGCGCGCGCGCCACAATCGCGCACCGGGATGGGGCGTTTGTTGCATTCGATGTAACGATGGGAATCGTGAGGGTCAGCACGTCGCTTGGCGCAGCGTGGGTTCCCGCTTTCGCGGGAAGTCATTTCCGCCAATGGTGGAAATGACGTTCTTCGGGGTATGGCTAGTGCTAGCAGCACCCGTCGGCTCGCCCCCCCACCACCAACGTCATTCCTGCCAATGGCAGAAATGACGATGGAAAGGTGAAAATCGCGGACGTGTCAGTGTCTGGCCGTGATCAGCCGTTCGGGCGCAAGGATCGCATACTCCTGCAAAATTCCCGTCCCAAGCAAGCGGCCATCGTGGTAAATGCGCGCCCTGCCCTGCTCGGCCGGCACGACCACATCTTCCTTGCCCAGCGCCAGGCGCTGGCCTTGCAAAAACCGCTTGGCCAGCTCCTCCGTCAATTCGATCGCTGGAAATGACGACAGCAAGGCATCGACCGGCGCGAGCATCGCGAGCGGCGCGGCATTGGCCTGCAAGGTCTCGAGCGTGACCATACCCTCGACCGTAAGCGCCCCGACCTGCGTGCGCCGCAGCGCATTCAGATGGGCGCCGCAGCCGAGCGCGTTGCCGATGTCCTCGCCCAGCACGCGGATATACGTGCCCTTGCTGCAAGTGACCGACAACTTCAAGAACGGCGCCTCGTACGATACAAACTCGAGCTTGTGGATCGTCACCGGCCGCGCTTCGCGCTCGAGCACGATGCCCTCGCGCGCATACTCGTAATACGCCTTGCCGTCACGCTTGAGCGCCGAATACATCGGCGGCACCTGCAAAATCGGACCGCGGAATTGCACCAGCGCCGCTTCGATCTGCTCCTGCGTTACATCGACGTCGCGCGTCAGGACCACCTCGCCCTCGGTGTCGCCCGTATTGGTGTTGATACCCAGGTGAACCGTGGTGTCGTAGGTCTTGTCGGCCTCGAGCAAATCCTGCGAGAACTTGGTCGCCTCGCCAAAACACAGCGGCAGCAAACCGGTAGCGAACGGATCGAGGGTGCCTGTGTGGCCGGCCTTTTTCGCGTTGAGCACGCGCTTGGCCTTGATCAGCGCGTCGTTGCTCGACAGGCCAACCGGCTTGTCGAGCAGGAGCACGCCGTCGACCAGGTCGCGCACACGCTTGATATGCGCCTGCTTCTTGATCTTGCCAGCAGGCTTGACGACTTCTTCAGTCATCCTTGTTGTCGTCGCTATCGTCAGCCACGTCGGCTTCCGGCACCGGATCGGGCTCGGCGTCGGCCGCGCGCACCGAATTGGCCTGGTCGATCAGCAGCGACAGTTCCATGCCGCGCGAGGTCGAGGTGTCGTGCACGAAGTGCAGCATCGGCAGCGTGTGGATGTGCAGGCGCTTGCCCAACTGGTTGCGGATGAAGCCCGACGCGGCGGCCAAGCCGTCGACCGTGTTCTTGATCACGTCCTTGTTGTCGTTAAGCAGCGTGAAGAACACCTTCGCGTGCGCATAGTCGGGCGTGATCTGGACTTCGGTGATCGTGACCATGCCGACGCGCGGGTCTTTGAGGCCGTAGGCGACGATTTCGGACAGATCGCGCTGGATCTGGTCGGCCACGCGCAAACCGCGGGCGGGAATGTTTTTACTGTGTTTTGCCATGATATGAGACTGCTTTACTTTCTAACTGCTAATGTTTTGCGGGCTTTAACGAGAAATTGGGGTCAGAGTAATTTTCGCGAAAAAAGCATCGCGAAAAAAAACTCTGACCCCAATTTGGATGCGCCGGTTGCCTTGCAAAGGTGGAGCAGGGAATTGGCGCGGCATGCCGCGCCCCTGCGCAACGCCCCCCTTACAAAGGTGGAGCAGGGAATTGGCGCGGCACGCCGCGCCCCTGCGCAACGGGCCTGCCTTGCAAGGCAGGCCTCCCCTTACAAGGTACGGGCGATTTCCTGGACTTCGAACACCTCGAGGACGTCGCCGACTTCGATATCGTTGTAGTTCCTGAGCGACAGACCGCACTCGAGACCGGCGCGCACTTCTTTCGCATCGTCCTTGAAGCGCTTGAGCGAGTCGATCTCGCCGGTCCACACCACGATATTGTTGCGCAGCAGGCGAACCGACGACGAACGCTTGACGACACCATCGGTGACCAGGCAACCGGCGACCGCGCCGACCTTCGAGACCAGGATGACCTGGCGGATCTCGACCGCACCGGTGATGGTTTCGCGCTTCTCCGGCGCCAGCATGCCCGACAACGCCGCCTTGATCTCGTCGATCGCATCGTAAATGATGTTGTAGTAGCGGATGTCGACGCCGTTCGATTCGGCCAGCTTGCGCGCCTGGGCGTCGGCACGGGCGTTGAAGCCGATGATGACCGCTTTCGATGCGACCGCAAGGTTGACGTCCGACTCAGTGATGCCACCGACCGCCGCGTGCACAACCTGCACCCGCACTTCGGACGTGGACAGCTTCTGCAGGGAACCGACCAGCGCCTCCTGCGAACCTTGGACGTCGGTCTTGACGATGACCGGCAGGTTCTTGACTTCGCCTTCGCCCATGTTCTCGAACATGTTCTCGAGCTTGGCCGCCTGCTGGCGCGCCAGCTTGACGTCGCGGAACTTACCTTGACGGAACAGGCCGATTTCGCGCGCTTTGCGCTCGTCCGCCATGACCATGACTTCCTCGCCGGCGACCGGCACTTCGGTCAGGCCCTGGATCTCGACCGGAATCGATGGACCCGCTTCGGTGATCGGCTTGCCGTTTTCGTCGAGCATGGCGCGCACGCGGCCGAACGAGGAACCGGCCAGGATGACGTCGCCGCGACGCAAGGTGCCGGACTGCACCAGGATGGTCGCGACCGGGCCCTTGCCCTTGTCGAGACGGCCTTCGACGACCAGGCCGCGGGCCGGCGCATCGATCGGCGCTTTCAGTTCCAGCACCTCGGCCTGCAGCAGCACCTGCTCGAGCAGCGCATCGATGCCCTCGCCGGTTTTTGCCGACACCGGCACGAAGGGCGACTCGCCACCGTATTCTTCAGGCAGCACCTGCTCGGTCACCAGTTCCTGGGTGACGCGGTCGAGGTTGGCGCCCGGCTTGTCGATCTTGTTGATCGCCACCACCAGCGGCACGCCGGCCGCTTTCGCGTGGGCGATCGCTTCCTTCGTTTGCGGCATCACGCCGTCGTCGGCCGCGACGACCAGGATGACGATGTCGGTCGCCTTGGCGCCGCGGGCACGCATCGCGGTGAACGCTTCGTGGCCCGGGGTGTCGAGGAAGGTGATCATGCCGCGCGGCGTGTCGACGTGGTATGCGCCGATATGCTGCGTGATGCCACCGGCTTCGCCCGACGCGACCTTGGCGCGGCGGATGTAGTCGAGCAGCGAGGTCTTACCATGGTCGACGTGACCCATGACGGTGACCACCGGTGCGCGCGAGACCGACTCGTAGTGGGCGTGCTCGCCCTGGTCGGCCAGCAGCGCCTCCGGATCGTCTTGCTCGGCCGCAAACGCCTTGTGGCCCATTTCTTCGACCAGAATCATGGCCGTTTCCTGGTCCAGCACCTGGTTGATGGTGCACATCTGGCCCAATTTCATCAGTTGCTTGATGACCTCGGAGGCCTTGACGGACATCTTGTGCGCCAGCTCGGCGACCGTGATGGTCTCGGGGACGTGGACGTCCTTGATGACCGCCTCGGTGGGCGCCTGGAAATTGGTTTCGCGGTCGTCGTGGTGCGACTGGCGACGTCCGCCCTTGGCGCCACCGCGCCAGCCATCGCGTCCACTCGGCGAACCGGTGTTGCCGCGCGGCTTGATCGAACCCGGCGCGCCGCGTTTTTTCGCGTCGTCGGACCAGGTCGAGGAGACGTTCGCCGATTTGATCGACTTCTTGTCGGCCGTGAGCGGCTTTTTGTCGGCCGCTTTTTCGCCGGGCTTTTTGTCGGCCGGCTTGTGCAGCGTGCCTTCGGGCGCCTTCGGCTTGAGCGCGGCAACCGGCGGCGCGACAGGCTCGGGGGCCTTGATGGCGCGCCGCGGCGCGTTCATCATGGCCTTGATCTGTGCGACCTCGTCGGCGACGGCCTTGCGCGCCTTGTCGTTCGCTTCGGCGCGGTCGGCGGCCTCTTTGGCGGCGGCGGCGGCCTTTTTCTTGGCTTCCTCGGCGGCGGCCTTGCGCGTTTCTTCGCCGGCGGCTTCACCGGCGCTCGCGGCGGCGGCTGCCGCTGCGGCGGCGGCGCGCTTGGCTTCGGCGTCGGCTTCTTTCTTGGCGTCGATTTCAGCCTGCTTTTGCTGGGCGTCCTTCTCGGCGTCGAGCTTGGCCAGGCGTTCTTGCTTTTCGCGCAGGTCGGCCTCTTGGCGGGCCATCAGTTCGACCTGGCGGCGCGCCTCGTCCTCGCGGCGGGCAACTTCGGCCGCATCGATCACGGGAGCGGCTGGCGCGACGGGCGCCGGGGGCGGCGCGACCGGGTCGTCACGCTGCACGAAGGTGCGCTTTTTACGCACTTCGACCTGGATCGTGCGCGACTTGCCAGTGGCGTCGGCCTGCTTGATCTCGGTTGTTTCTTTGCGCGTCAGCGTGATCTTCTTTTTCTCGGTGTCGTTCACCGTGCCGTGGGTGCGGCGCAGGTGATCGAGCAACTTATCCTTATCATCTTTCGACAATGGATCTGACGTCGAACTTTTTTCGACGCCGGCAGAACGCAGCTGCGTCAGCAGCAAATCTGCAGGCATCTTCAGTTCGGTGGCAAATTGGGCTACGTTGTTACTCGCCATTCAGTCCTCTTTTCTATGTGTCGCGGAGATGATAAAGATACTCAAATTACGCCTTGGCGGTTTCGGCAAGGCTCCATACCTTGGCTTGAAGCGCCTTGGCACGGTCGTCGTATTTTGAGTCGACCAGCTTCATCTCGTCGTCGGTCACATCATTAAATTCGTTCTTGATCAGTTCGCGTGCACGGTCCGAGTTGAGGGCCAGGATGGCGCCGAATTCGTCGTATGCAAGCGCGGTGAAAGCTTCCACCGTTTTGATGCCGGCCAGGCCAAGCTTGCCGGCCACGTTGCGGTCCATGCCTTCGAGGTTGACCAGCGCTTCTTCCATGCCTTCGAGGCCTTCCTCGGAAGCGATCGCTTCGGTCACGAGCGCGTCGCGGGCACGGGTGCGCAGTTCGTTGACGGTGTCCTCGTCGAACGATTCGATGTCGAGCATCTCGGAGATCGGCACGTAGGCGATTTCCTCCAGGCTGGCGAATCCCTCTTCGACCAGGATGTCGGCGACTTCTTGGTCGACGTCGAGTTTTTCCATGAACAGGGCGCGCACCGCGGCGGTTTCGACAGCCGACTTGTCGGCCGATTCGGCCGCCGTCATGATGTTGATCTTCCAGCCAGTCAGTTCGGCGGCCAGGCGCACGTTCTGGCCGGAACGGCCGATCGCGATGGCCAGGTTTTCTTCGTCGACCACGACGTCCATGGCGTGTTTTTCTTCGTCGACCATGATCGAGGACACATTGGCCGGGGCCAGCGCGCCGATCACGAATTGGGCGGGGTCGTCGGACCACAACACGATGTCGACACGCTCGCCGCCGAGTTCGCCGGTGACCGCCTGCACGCGCGAACCGCGCATGCCGACGCAGGTGCCGATCGGGTCGATGCGCTTGTCGGCAGTATAGACAGCGATTTTGGCGCGCACGCCTGCGTCGCGGGCAGCCGATTTGATTTCCAGCAGGCCCTGCTCGATTTCAGGCACTTCGAGTTCGAACAGTTTCATGATGAAGTCGGGCGCGGTGCGCGACAGGATCACTTGCGGGCCGCGCATGTTGCGGTCGATGCGCAGGATGAATGCGCGCACGCGGTCGCCGATGCGCAGATTCTCTTTGGGGATCATCTGGTCGCGCGGCAGGCGTGCTTCGATCTTGCCGGACTCGACGATCGCGTCGCCGCGCTCCATGCGCTTGATGGTGCCGGTCACGAGCGAGTCGCCGCGCTCGAGGAAGTCGACCAGGATCTGCTCGCGCTCGGCGTCACGCACGCGCTGCAGGACGACCTGTTTGGTGTCTTGGGCGAAACGGCGGCCGAACTCGAGCGATTCGATCGGCTCTTCGATGTATTCGTCGACTTCGATGTCGGGAATCGTTTCCTTGGCTTCGAAGTGGAGGATCTCCTGGTCGGGCAGCTGCAGGCCCGCCTCGTCTGGCACGACGTGCCACCGGCGGAAGGACTCGAACACGCCCGAGTCGCGGTCGATGGACACGCGAATGTCGACTTCGCCCTCGTAACGTTTCTTCGTCGCTTGCGCCAGCGCGAATTCGAGCGCCCCGAAGACGACATCTTTATCGACATTTTTTTCGCGCGCCAGCGCATCAACCAATAACAACACTTCGCGACTCATGCTTTGCGTCCCTTAAAATCCACCTGCGGCACCAGACGTGCCTTATCCAGATCGGCGAGCGTAAACTCGAGCAGCGCCGGTCCATCCTTGCTTTCAAATTCCAAACCTACTTTGTCGCCTTGCGGCGCCTGCAAAATGCCCGTGAAGGTTTTACGGTTCTGGCTGTTTGGCATCGCCAGCTTCAGCTTGACACTGCATTCGCAGCCCGTAAAACGTTCGAAGTCGGCCATCGTGCGCACCGGGCGGTCCAGCCCCGGCGACGAAATCTCGAGCCGCTCGTAAGCGACGTTTTCAACCGTGAGGACGTGCGACAACTGGTGGCTCACCGTGGCGCAATCCTCGACCGTGATCGGGCCTTTTTCTTCCGCGTCGGCGGCAGTGAAATCGATGTACACGCGCAAAATCCCGCGCTCGCCCCGCTCAACATCGACGAGGTCGTAGCCCAGGCCATTGACTGTCTTGGCGATTAGATCAAACTGCTGCAAACCGATTCTCCAAATCACGAACCCGCCGCGCGGGCCGCTAAAAACGTTTTACCAAAAAAAAAATGGGCATCTGCCCATCTTACATATTCCGACCAGATGAAAGTGTCCGAACCCCGTTAAAGGTAGAGCAAACTTTTATTAGGTTGGAGATTATAACCTGTTCCGGCTTGCGCCGCAATCGGGCGATCGCGCTTCGGCGCCAAAACGGTGTCCGGACGTTGCGCAAACGATGCGCAAACGATGCGCAAACAACAATCTACCGGCGGCAACCGGCGCGGCTGGCGCGATCTACCGGCTCAAGCCGCGCCGGTTACCGCCGCCGGTTACCGCTGCCGGTTACGGCTTAACCGCGGCTTAACCGCGGCTTAACCGCGGCTTAACCGCGGCTTAGCCGCGGCCGCGCGGACGGCGCGGCATGCCGCTGTCGGCGCCGCGCGG
>NZ_PXWF02000011.1 GCF_003011895.2 Massilia glaciei
ACGCTGCTGCCAATCAGCAGGTCGCGCCCGGCGTTGAGGCTGATGTTGCCGCCTGTGCTCAGCAGCGCCGCGTTGACGGCGATGTCGGAGGTCGCGCCGCCCGCTTGCAGCAACAGGTTGCCCGCCGCGCTCACGCTGGTGCCGTTGACGATCCCGTCGTTGAGGGTGATGCCGCCGGCGCCCGTGACGAGCACCAGGTTGCCGCCCGACACGAGGTCGGACATCGAGGCGTCGCTCACAAGCGCGGTCGAGCCGTCGGCGTTCACCCGCGCCACGCCGATGCTGGCGAGCGCGTCGACGACGATGGCGTCGGTTTCGGCGAGGTACAGGCCGCCCATGCCGGCCACGTTCGCCGCCAGGCTGCCGACCGCGATTTGCAGGTGCGCCGTTGCCGTGCCGGCGCCGTCGCCGGCGCCGGTTCCGGTGGTGACGATGCGCAGCGAACTGGCGCCGACATCGAGGTCCGTGGTGCCCGAATCGCTGATGCTCGAGGCGCCCAGGCTGACGCTGCCGCCCGTGCTCAGCGCGCCCAAGGTCAGCGTGCTCGCCGCCACGTAGCGGATGTTGCCGCCAACGGCCGTGGTCACCGTGCCGTCGTCCATGGCGATGCCGCCTGCCGTGGCGTGGACGTCGATGCTGCCGCCGCCCGCCGTCGTGATGGCGGCCTTCTGGCCGATCGCCGTTTGCGCGACCAGGCTGATCGAGCCGGTGCCGCTGCTGATGGCCGTGTTGAGCGCCAGTGCGCCCGTGCTTGCCCGCAGCAGGATGTTGCCGCCGCCATTCGCGCTGACGATGTTATTGACAAGCAGGTCGCCGGTGTTGGTGACCAACACGAGCGAGCCGCCGGCCAGGCTGGAGAAGTTGGCCTGGGCCGCGTTCAGCGTTGCCGTGGCGGCGCCATCGGCGCCGACCCGGTTCGCCTGCACCGTGACCGCGCCGACCGTCAGTCCGTCACTTTCGATGAGGAACAAGCCGCCCGCGCCCGTTTGCGCGCTGAGCGTGCCAACCGTGGTTTCGAGCGCGTTGGCGCCGCTGCCGATGCCGATGGCCGCGCTCAGTTGCAGGCTTGAGGCGACGATGTCGATTTCGGTCTCGGCTGGCGCCGCGTCCCCGTCGATGATGCCGCCAAGCGTGGCGGTGATGCCGACGCTGCCGCCGCCGGCCGTGATCAGCTCGACCGTCACGTTGCCGCCCGCCTGCAGCAGAATGTTGCCACCATTGGCCGCAAGGCTGGTGCCGTTGGCCATGGTGATGTTGCCGCCGGCGAGCAGGTCGACCGATTTGGCAGCCATGGCTGCGCCGATCGCGGCGTTTTGCACGATGTCGCGTCCGGCGTCGAGGCTGATATTGCCGCCCGAACTCAGCAGCGACGCATTGACCATCAGGTCCGACGCCGCGCCGCCCGCTTGCAGCAGCAGATTGCCCGCCGCAGTCACGCTCGCACCGTTGACGAGGCCGTCGTTGAGGGTGATGTTGCCGGCGCCCGTGACGAGCACGAGGTTGCCGCCCGACACGAGGTCGGACATCGAGGCGTCGCTCACAAGCGCGGTGGTGCCGTCGGCGTTGACACGCGCCACGCCGATGCTGGCGAGCGCGTCGACGACGATGGCGTCCGTCTCGTCGAGGTACAGGCCGCCCAGGCCGGCCACATTGGCCGCCAGGGTGCCGACCGCGATTTGCAGGTGCGACGTTGCCGTCCCGGCGCCGTCGCCGGCACCCATTCCCGTGGTGGCAATGCGCAGCGCGTTGGCGCTGACATCGACATCGAGGCTGCCCGAATCGCTGATGCTTGAAGCGCCAAGGCTGACGTTGCCGCCGGTGCTCAGCGCGCCCAGCGTCAAGCCGCCCAATGCCGCGTAGCGGATGTTGCCATTGACGGCGGTGGTCATGCTGCCGTCGTCCATGCTGATGCTGGCGGTTACCGAATTGACGTCGATGCTGCCGCTGCCGCCGGTCGAGATGCCGGCCTTTTGGCTCAGCGCCAACTGGGCGACCAGGCTGATCGCGCCCGTGCCACTGGCGATCGCGCTGTTGAGGGTCAAGGCGCCCGTGCTTGCCTGCAGCAGGATGTTGCCG
>NZ_PXWF02000110.1 GCF_003011895.2 Massilia glaciei
GCCGCGGCCGCGCGGACGGCGCGGCATGCCGCTGTCGGCGCCGCGCGGGGCCTGCTGGCCGCCCTGTGGACGGCGTCCGGCGCCGGCGTTGCCGAAACCGAAGGTCGTTTGCAGCGGATCGGGCTGGCGCGGACGGCCGCCCTGCCCGCCCTGGCCACCCTGGCCGCCGGGGCCGGGACGGCCGCGTCCCTGGCCCTGCGGTCCGGCGCCCTGCCCCTGCGGACGGCCCTGGCCGCCCTGGCCCTGGCCTTGC
>NZ_PXWF02000111.1 GCF_003011895.2 Massilia glaciei
TGTATTTAAGGGATGTTGTACTAGTCTTTGATCGACCAGACGTAGGACATGCGCAACCAGGCCTTGCGGCGCGCGCCGTTCGTTTCCACCACTTTGAATGCGCACTGCCGCAACGCGACCATCGCGGCGACATCGAGCGCGGTGTGGCCGCTCGACTTGACGATTCTGTCGCCCAGCAGCGAGCCGTCGACGTCGATCAGAAATTCAAGCGTGACGGTCCCTTGCTCCTCGTCGCGCATCGACGCTTTGGGATACTCCGGCTTCTTGCAATGCGGGTCGCCGGGGCCGATGCGGGTGTAGGCGGGCACGTAGGCGCCGGTTTTGAATTGCTGGGCGCTGGCGGGCGCATGCATTGCGATGCAGGCGGCGGCCAGGCACAAAGTGGTCGCGGCCCCGCCCGCGGTCAATGATATGTAATTGAGGCGTTTTAGATATTCTTGCAGGGCTAACATGACGACTTTCTGGTATTGGGAATGGCGTAATTCGGGGGGGACGCGCCGAATGGTCGCATGAGTGAAAAGACAAATCAACTGCATATCGGCGAATTGCTTCGCGCGCCGGTCCGATTCGCAATTTCGCAACGCTAATTCCCCGTTGTGTTTCTGTTTCGATAATTTGAATGCCGCCGATCGGGTCTTGTCGCCAGCGAGCTTGAGTTGCCGGACGACGGCAGGGCGCTCAACTACTTTGAAACCGTGCCGGTTCCGCGCGCGCGCCGTTGCGTCATGCGGCCGACCGGGAAGGCGACCGGGGCCGCCACCATGGCCAGCCAACGCCGGTGGATGAGAAGCACGGACGCGGCGCCGTACACGCCGATGAGCAACAGCCACGGCGCCTCGTACTTTTGCGTGAGCACGCCCATCACGCAGGCCAGCGCAACAATGGCGATGATCGACAGCGCAAGGCGCGACGACGGTTTGGCGGCCCGCGCATCGGCGTAATTTTGGAGCGGCAGGGCGGCCAGCGGCAGCAGCAGCACGGCGCCCGACACGATCACGGCCAAGCCATCGAGACTCGCTTCGTGCAGGGTCAGCACCACGGTTGCGGACAGCAGTGCAACCGTCCAGCTCGCAAGAAAGCGGCGCATCAAGGTGTTGGCGAAGGCGCGGTTCAGACCAGATCCTTGCGGAATGGCCGGCGCGAGCCGCAGCAGGATTTGTTCGTTGCGTTTCGTCTGGAAGCTTGTATCGAGGAAGAACAAATGCGTCAAGGGCGCCAGCATCGACAGTCCGACCGACCAGCAGGTGATCATGAAGGAGAGATTCTTTGAAATCGCGCCCGGCGGCAGTGCATATCGCAGCGCCAGCCAAAGCGCGCCAGCGCCGCCAATGGCGACCAGCGGCAATTGGAGCCACTGGTAGCTCGGGCCGAGCAGGTATCCGAGCATGGTGGAGGCCGGGGCGCGACGGGCACAATGGCGACGCAGCCGAGCCGCTTCGATCCTGCCAAGGCGCAGTTGTTGGTTCGCCGCGGCCATGGTTGCCAGCATCAGGGGATGCTTGAGCAGTCTGGCCTGGAACGCGGCGTGGGCGTCCCCGCCATTCTGTATGAGAAGGCGCGCCACAAGCGAGCCAAAGGCGAACAGCAGCAAGGTCAGGAGCGTCAGCACAAGGGGATTGCCGAGGATGGCGCGCCATGGAACGTCCAGAATCTGCGCTGTGAAAAACGTCACGACGATCACATTGAAAAGCAGCGCTTTGTAGCGGATCGTGAGCGCGCTTAGCAGGAGAAATGCCGCAATGCCGAGCGTTAGCGCGACGAACTGACCCGTGTGGAATGAAATAATAAGCGCGAGTGCCGCGCTCGCGAGCGCGCACCCAGCCAAAAATACGCGCATCAGACGGATCCGCAGTTGCGGTGAAAGCAGCGCGCGCGCCGGCGAGTTCTGTATCACGAGGCCCAGCACCAGCCTCGGCCAGACGATGGCCAGCAGGCAGCCGGCCGGAAAGCCGGCGCCGAACGCGATGCTCTTGCGCCAGTCGCCGTATGCGATCCCCAACGCGGTGCCGGCGACCATCATTACCAGCAAAACGACGCGAAGCGAGCGGCTTTCGGCCTGGCGATGCCGCCCCGCGGCCAGGATCAGATAGTATGAGTTTAAGGTTGCGCGCATGTTGGTCCGATATGAGCTTGTATAGGCGTTTGTTGAGGAAGCTCCGCATCAGGCAATACCTTGGATGGGAGCAGGATGTGGCGCGACGCCTTCATTGGGTCACTCCCACGAACAGGTCTTCGAGGCTGAGCGCATCGATGCGCACGCCGGGGTGGGCCGCGCGCAGGCGCTCGAACTCGCCCGCCGAGGCGCGGATGATGACGTCGGTGCCGCCGGCGTTGTCGTTGCTGCGGCCCAGTTCGAGGCCGAAGCCGAATGTCGTGATCGCCAACGCCGGGCCGCTCACACGATGGGTGGTCTCGAGCAGCTCGTCGAGCGGGCCCTCGAGCGCGATCTTTCCGTCTTTGAGGAAGGCGATGTCGAGCGCGACGCGTTCGAGGTCCGACAAGATGTGGGTCGAAAAGATGACCGTGGTGTCGCGTTCGATCACGCCGTCGATCAGCTCGCGCAGGAATTCGCGCCGTCCCACCGGGTCGAGGCTGGCGACCGGCTCGTCGAGGATCAGCAGTTCGGGATCGTGGGCGAGGGCGCGGATGATCGACAGGCGCTGCTTCTCGCCGCCCGAAAACTGGCTGATCGGCTTTTTGCGCGCGGCGGCGTCGAAGCCCCAGCGGCCCAGCAGGGCTTCGACCTTGGCCGTGTTCCAGTGCGGGTAGAGCGCCTTGAAATAGTCGAGCATCTGGTTCGGCGTGAGCCACTCGAACAGGTCGGACTGCTGCGGCACGTAGGCGATCTTCGCCCGCGTCTGCACGCTCAGATTGTCGACGCCTTCGCCATACAGGGTGACCGCGCCGGCGTCGGTTTCGCGCAGGCCGAGCATGCATTCGAGCAGGGTCGACTTGCCGGCGCCGTTGCGGCCCAGCAGGCCGATCACCTTGCCCGGTTCCACCCTCCAGCTCAGTTGGTCGAGCACGGTCTTGCTGTCGAAGGACTTCGAGATGTTCTTGATTTCAATGATTGCAGCGCTCATTTTTTTTCTTCCAAAATTAGTTTGAATAGGGCTATGACGGTGTCGGCGTCGAGTTCGAGTTGTCTCGCCTCCAGCGCGGCGCGCTCGAGGGCGGGGCGCAGCAGCAGGGCCCGGTCGACGGCGCCGTTGCCGGGGCGGTCGGCCACGATCATGCCCAGGCCCCGGCGGCGCGTGAACACGCCTTCGAGTTCGAGCATGCCGTAGGCCTTCGAGACCGTCATCGGGTTCAGCGCCAGCGACTGCGCGACCTCGCGCACCGACGGCAGGCCGTCGCCGGGCGCGAGTTGCCCGCCGGCTACCAGGCGGCGCGCCTGGTCGATCAATTGGCGGTAGATCGGCTCGGCCGAGCCTGTCGCAATTGAAAACAGATTGGGGGGATGTGCTGCCATTTTTCCGATCCTGTGTATTAGCTTATTAATACAGTACATTAAGTTGACGGAAATGCCAACTGGTTTTATCAAGGCGGCATAGTCGGCGGCCGCGCGCCATTAAATCTGGCCGCGACGCCCCCCAGGCGCTACCATGGCGGGATTAGCCACCCACGCAGCCTCCCCAATGCCTAAAAACAAGCGCCCCGAACCCCGCAAACCAGCCAAGGCGGCCGAGCCCGATGACGACACGCTGGCGCAGGCGCTGGCCGATCTGGCGCTCGAACTGGCCGAGCAGGAGGACTTTGATGCCGCGCCCGAACTCGCGCGCGAACAGGGCGAGCGGTTCAACCGCATCGTGCGCAACGCGCTGCGCAAGAACAACGACGAGTTGCTGTACGGGGCGGTCGAGCGGGCGCGCTACGCCGATGTGGGCGCCTACCAGTACCTGCGCAGCCATATCGAGGAGGCAAGCGCCACCGCGCTGATGCGCCGCGAGGGCGGCCCGCCGATGGAGATCAACGCCTTCGCCGTGCCCGTGTTCGTGCACAGCACGGGCGGACTGAAGCAGGCCGAGGGGTTCCAGGATCCGGACGCCTTCGACGCGCTGGTCGCCAGTTTCGCGCAGGCCGGGCTGGAGAGCCCGGACGCCAAGGTGGTGCTGATCAGCCATGCCTACGACCTCGACGAGATCGACCGCATCACCTACAGCCACCTGAGCGAGATGGTGCGCGACGCCCACGCCACCATGACCGAGAAAAAACTGACGGCCACCCCCGCGCTCGAGCGCAGTTTGGCGGGCTGGTCCGAAAGCGGCTTCGGCGCCGGCGACCAGGCCATGGAGTTGCGCTTCCTGCTGGGTTTCGCGCTCAAGCGCACGGACGACCCGTTCTACCAGGTTCCAAACGACGAGGCCGAGGCCGACGCCTGGTTCGCCGCGCGCATGCTGCGCTACCAGGCCTGGACCGGGCGGGCGGCGCCGCTGGTCAAGCGTTGCATGGCGGGGGCGCCGGCGTCGCTCGAGCTCAATTTCCTGTACCAGGATCTGTTTTTCGGCGCCAAGGAGCAGGGGGTGGCCGAATACGCGATGCTGCAGATGATGGCCGCCGTCAACCAGGCGCTGGAGCGGCACCAGTGCGCGCCGGGGGCGGTGCGCGCGGTGGTCGCGCCGGCCGACGTCGACGATGTGATCGTGCTGCGCGTCAACCTGTATGCGAACGCCGGCGGCGCCCTGCTGGTGTCGTCGGAAAAGCCGTTCGACCTGGCGGCCGACCTCGAGACCGAGGTCGACGACATCGCCGACGCCCTCGGCACGCTGGGGATCGTGGCGGTCGAGGTGGCGATGAAGTTCGACAAGCAGGGCACGCCGGTCGACCCGCGGCCCTGCCACGGCGCCTAGTTCCTGACGCGCGTCCGGCCGGCAAGCTCAACACCGTCGCACTTAGCCATGTCCTCGCGCCTGCGCGGCCAGTGCGTCGGTCAAAAAATAGCAACGCTCGTGCGAATACGCGTCGCGGGAAAAGGTCTTTAGCTTGGGGAACGAAGCGACAACGCTTTGGTCGAACATGTACGCCGGTCGCCCCCCGAACAAATTCAACCGTAAAGATGGGGGAACCCATGCCGGCGCATGAAGTTGGCGGAGGAGGTCGGTTGTGGTCGATATTGTCACCATAGAACGTGTGCTTGTTAGCGACGTAAGCATGCTTGCGCCGTCCGAAGGTCGGCGATGAAGCCTGATCGTCGCTTAAGCGCACAGCGCGACCGGCGCCAACATGCTGCGAACGCGGTGGGATACCAGATTTCGCCTGACGGCGATCCGGCGAGCGCGACACCCGACGCTTTGCCGACCGTAGAAGTCGACGAAGTAAGCTCCGCCGATGCAGTCGCGGCACGTGAACGGCACGCGGAGACCATGGATTGGCGGGAGGGGCGGGCGCTTCTGCGCGAAACCGCGATCGGAGAGCGTGAGGGCGGGGCGCTGGCGCGCGAAGATGTCGCCGGCGGGCGCGAACTTGCGGTGTTGCAGCGGGAAATGTCCGCGACCTCGCGCGAACAAGATCTTCACACACTGATCGGTTGGAAAGCGGCGCAAACGGAGGATCGCAATGTTAAATTACGATTGGCCAACGAACAACTGGTCTTGTCGTCCGTCCAATTGCTGGTCGCCCGCGAAGAAATCGAAAAATCCAGAGCCGAGATACTGCACTTGGCGCAGCACGATTTCCTGACGGATCTGCCAAACCGCGTCCAGCTATTCGACCGGATCGGACAGGCGATTCTGCTCGCAAAAAGGCATCCGGCAAAATTGGCGGTGCTGTTCCTGGATTTGGACAGGTTTAAAATCATCAACGATTCTTATGGTCACGCCATGGGCGATCAGTTGCTGAAAGCGGCCGCGCAACGCCTCACCAGCGCCGTGCGCAGCAGCGATACCATTTCCCGGCATGGTGGTGATGAGTTTATTATAATATTGTCTGAGGCAAAGCAACTTTACACCCTCGAGCGCAAGATCATTGAAATCCACCAAGCGGTGACGGCCCCGTATTTTATCGACGGTATTGAGTTGCGTGTTGGCGCCACAATCGGTGTGAGCGTCTTTCCCGACGATGGCGAGGACGCCGTGGCGCTGATTCGCGCCGCTGATAGTGCAATGTATTTTGCGAAACAAAATGGCCGGAACGGGTACAAATTTTTCACCCACGAAATGCGTGCACTCGATGCCGAACGACGCAGTGTGGAAGTCAGCTTGCGTCAAGCCGTCGAACAACATCAGTTCGAGCTTTTTTATCAGGCACAAATTAATCTTGAAAGTGGTGCTGTCACGGGTGCGGAGGCGCTGATCCGATGGCGCCATCCCAGCAGGGGGTTGCTGTTGCCGGCATGGTTTGTGCCGATCGCCGAGGATTCCGGGGCGATTGTCGCGATGGGCCGATGGGTTTTGCGCGAGGCGTGTCGCCAGGCCAAGTCCTGGCTCGATGCCGGTTTGACGTTGGATGTCATCGCGGTAAATATTTCCGCGCGCGAGTTCGAGAATGGCAATTTTTTGGAGTGCATCAGCTTGGTGTTGAGGGAAACCGGTTTGGCGCCCCATCACCTCGAGCTCGAATTGACAGAAACCGTTCTGATGAAAAATTTCGAAGCGTCCGCAACCACTTTGCGTGCCCTTCGATCAATGGGGGTCAAAATTTCGATCGACGATTTTGGTACCGGGTATTCAAGCCTAAGTTATTTGAAAAATTTTCCGTTCGATACGCTGAAGATCGATCAATCATTTGTACGCGATATATCGAACGGTCCGGACGATGTGCTTCTTTCGGCGATCATCGGAATCGGAATCGGCTTGCAGCACCACGTCAT
>NZ_PXWF02000112.1 GCF_003011895.2 Massilia glaciei
GATCATCGGAATCGGAATCGGCTTGCAGCACCACGTCATCGCCGAAGGCGTTGAAACTTCAACCCAGTTGGAATTTTTGCGTGAAAATAAATGTACAACCGTACAAGGTTTCTATCTGAATCGGCCGATGAGCGGCGAGAAATTTACATCGTTCCTGGTTGGTCGCAGCGCGAATAATTAATCGCAGGGGGGCTGGTCCCGCTTTTCGTCGGCCGTCCTCCTAATAATCCTTCACGATCAAGAAGCATCTCGCCAATTTGCAGGCCATTTTCGTCGATGGTGTCTTCTCTAAGCTCGTCGGAATGTTTGCTTGCCCGCACTTTTACCACCGCTATCATGCGCCTCAGCCGGCTTTCGACTTCGATGTAGCGCTGAACGATGATTGCGTCTGTTAAAAATGCTGTGCCGTAAGGGCTGAAACGTAAATCGGTGTACCTGTCCTCAAGTTCGGACGCCATGACGACCGTCGCTCCAGCGTCGGTGATCGTGGTAACCAGGCGTAACATCGATTCGCGAAAATCGGCCCGGAATGTCGGTGCCAAGGCGAGCTCGAAACTGGAGAGTGAGTCCAACACAACGCGGGTTGCCTTGATGCGCCGTAGTTCATCTATCAGCAGGTTGATCACCTCATCGATCGAGAGATCGGGGGAGCCGGTATCAACGACGCTGATCGATCCGTTTTGCACGAGCTTGGCAAGCAGAGGAGTGCGCGTTTTTTTGCTTGGTCGTTGTTCAAACGCCGCAACCACCCCGGTTTCTCCCCAATCCACCGGACTTAACGGGT
>NZ_PXWF02000113.1 GCF_003011895.2 Massilia glaciei
GTCAATATTCGGTCGGCGCCAACAATCAAAGCAACCTCTGGCAGAGGGGAGCACCAAAATAACAGTAATTATGAACAGCTGAGCGATCAAGGGCCGATACCACGAGGAGCATACGAAATTATTCCTTCCCAAATTGATGACCCGTCGTTAATAGCAGACTTGCGTCGAAACTTTAGAGATACCCCTGCTGAAGGCGGTGGTGACTGGGGTGACTGGAGAGCGCGGATCTATCCGTTACCTGGGACTAACCGTTTCTTTCGTACAGGCTTCTATTTGCACGGAGGGTACTTAGATGGATCTGCGGGCTGTATCGATATCGGCGGTGGAATTTTTGGCAACAACAAATTGCTGAAAGATTTGAAGCGCGATCCCAACAATAGAGTTCCGCTCACCGTTCGTTAGGATAGTCATGAAGAGTAAAAAAATAGCATTTTCAATCGTACTTCTCCTCTTCGTGTTCGCCGCGTTTGCCGCATTGACGGCGAATATGCTTTTCTCACGAATACCCAAGAATCCCGAGTTGGCGCTCAAGAGTTTTTATGAACGTGAAGTGGCTGAAGATCAGATGATGGACCCGTTGATCCTTGCAGGAGAGCCTGTTGTTTCACTACTCGCGAAAGAAGTAGAAAATCCCAACATGCTGCACCGTCGATATGCGATCGGCGCACTGGGTAATCTCAAGAGCAAGGCCGCTTTGCCGACTCTAGAAAAATTGAGCCGTACGAGTTCGGAACATCAAATTATGCGTTGCGATTCACTTGTTGCAATAGGAATGATTGACCACGCGGAAGGGCTCCGTGTCGCCGCTAGCATAGAGTCCGAACGGCTGCAGTGTCTGTGGGACGTAGTAGGCCACCACACCTATTCGTCCTGGTTGAAATCGGGTGCTCCACGACGAACCTATTTGGCGGCTTTGTTAGGTTGGCATCATTGACGGCACGGATTGCTCCCTTAGCCCCGGTTTAACGTGCAGGCAAATAGCTACGTAAAAAATCAATCTGCGAACTACGCTTTCCAGATCGGGCTGCCGAGACGCCCACACGCGACCGGAACGAAGGACGGGCCGTCTCACCCAGCGGTTTTGCCAACGCCGTCGGTTCCCTGCGCGATGGCTCACGGAAGGTGGCGGGTGATGATCGCGGCGAGGCGCTCGAAGGCTGGCCCGATCAGTTCATCGGGCACGCCGGCATAACCGAGCAGCAGGCCTTTTTTGGCGGCGCCCTTGTGCTTGTAGTAGCGCGACAATGCACGCGCGATGATGCCCGCTTGCTGCGCCTGCGCGCTCACGGCGACGTCGTCGCAGTCGTCGGGCAACAACAGCGTCAGGTGCAATCCGGCGTCGCCGCCGGCGATCGCGAGCCGGTCGCCAAAGTTGGCCCCAATCGCATCCTGCAGCAGTTGGCGCCGCCGCGCATACAAAATCCGCATGCGCCGTATGTGCGACGAAAAATAGCCCTTGTCCATAAACTCGGCCAGCACCGCCTGAGTGAACACCTGCCCGCCCCGGTACAGCTCCGACACCCCGGTGGCGAACGCCCCGGCCAGCGCCTCGGGCACCACGAGATAGCCGATGCGCAGCCCCGGGAACAGGGTCTTGCTGAACGAGCCAAGATACAGCACGCGCGCGCACGCATCCATGCCCTGCAGGGCGGCCAGCGGCCTGCCGTTGTAGCGAAACTCGCTGTCGTAGTCGTCTTCGACGACCCAGGCCTGGTTGGCGGCGGCGAATTCGAGCAGCTTGCGGCGGCGCGACAGGCTCAAGACCGAACCCAAAGGGTATTGGTGCGACGGCGTCACAAAGATGAACCGCGGCGGATGGCGCAGGTTCGCCTCGTCGAAGGTCATGCCGTCGGCGTCGACCGGAATCGGCACCGTCTCGAGGTTGAGCGCGTTGAGCACGTTGTGCGTGCCCCAATAGCACGGCTCCTCGACCCAGGCGCGCTCGCCCGGATCGGCCAGCAGCTTGGCCACCAGGTCGACCGACTGGTGGATGCCGGCGGTGATGATCACCTGCCCCGCATGGCAGTTGACCGAGCGCGCCACGCGCAGGTAGTCGGCGATCGCTTCGCGCAGCGGCAGGTGGCCGCCGCCACTCGAATAGCTCAGCATTTCGGGCCGCGAGCGCCGCCACAGGGTGCTGTGCAGGCGGTTCCAGATCACATTCGGAAAGCGCGTCACGTCGGGCACCCCGGGCAAAAAAGCCCCCCACTGCACGCTGTGCGCGCCGGCCCCGCCCACCAGCGCCGCACCGCGCGCCGACAGGCCGACGCTGGCGCCGCGCTCGGCCGGCGCCTGCGGCTGCGGCGCCAACGCGGGCGATTGGTCCGGCACGGTGCTGGCGATATAGGTGCCGGCTCCAGCGCGGCTGGCAAGGTATCCCTCGGCCACCAGTTGTTCGTACGCGTAGATCACCGTGTTGCGCGACAGCTTGAGCTGGCGCGCCAGGTCGCGTGAACTGGGCAACTGCAGCCCCTCGCTAAGCACGCCGTCGAGCACCGCCGCGCGCACCAGCCGGTATATCTGGCGGTTCACGGGTTTGCCCGGGCCGCGGTCGAGCCGCTGCAAAAGATAATCGGAGAGCGTGGCGGTCAGCAAAGTGGCCCCATCAAAAATTCGATATTGGATCTGGAGTATAGGGCCAATCGCACGCTAGTATCCGGGCGTGAATGTAAAAATCAGACAGGACGACGAGATGGACAACGAGATGAGCAACGAGATGAGCAACGCCGACCTACAGCGCCGCAAAGAACAAGCCACGCCGCGCGGCGTGGGGGTGATGTGCCAGTTCTATGCCTCGCACGCCAGCAACGCCGAGATCTGGGACGTGGAGAACCGCCGCTACATCGATTTCGCGGGTGGCATCGCGGTGCTCAACACGGGGCACCGCCACCCAAAAGTGGTCGCGGCGATCGAACAGCAACTGGGCAAATTCACCCACACCTGCTACCAGATCGTGCCGTACGAAAGTTATATCGAACTGGCCGAGCGGATCAACGCGATCACGCCGGGCACGCATGCGAAAAAAACCGCTTTGTTCTCGACCGGGGCCGAAGCGGTCGAGAACGCGATCAAGATCGCGCGCGCGGCGACCGGCCGCAGCGCCGTGATCGCGTTCTCGGGCGGCTTCCATGGACGCACCTTCATGGGCATGGCGCTGACGGGCAAGGTCGCGCCGTACAAACTCGGCTTCGGTCCCTTCCCGGGCGACGTCTACCACGCGCCCTTCCCCATCGACCTGCACGGCGTCGGCATCGACGATTCGCTCGGCGCGCTGCACATGCTGTTCAAGTCCTCGGTCGACCCGAAACGGGTGGCCGCGATCATCCTCGAACCGGTGCAGGGCGAAGGCGGCTTTTATGCGGCGCCGCCCGCGTTCATGCGCGCGCTGCGCGCCATCTGCGACGAGCACGGCATTTTGCTGATCGCCGACGAGGTGCAAACGGGCTTTGGCCGCACCGGCAAGCTGTTCGCGATGGAGCACTACGACGTGCTGGCCGACCTGACCACGATGGCCAAGAGCCTGGCCGGCGGCATGCCGCTGTCGGCCGTGTGCGGGCGCGCCGAGATCATGGACGCGCCGGCGCCGGGCGGCCTTGGCGGCACCTACGCCGGCAACGCGCTGGCGGTCGCCTCGGCGCTGGCGGTGCTCGACGTGATCGAGGAAGAACAACTGGTGGCGCGCGCGGCCACCCTGGGCGAACGGCTGCAGCAGCGACTGCGCGCCATGCGTGACGGCGGCGTGGCGCAGATCGGCGACGTGCGCGGCCTCGGCGCGATGGTCGCGCTCGAGTTCATGAAGCCCGGCACGCGCGAGCCGGACCCGGACTTTACCAAACTGGTGCAAACGCGGGCGCTGCAAAAGGGCCTGCTGCTGCTCACCTGCGGCACCTATGGCAATGTGATCCGCTTCCTGTTCCCGCTAACCATCGGCGACGCGTTGCTCGATGAGGGCCTCGACGTGCTCGAAGCGGCGCTGCGCGAACTAGCCTAGCAGCGCCATGACGGCACGCGCCTTGAAACTCTGGCCCCTGCTGACGGGCACCCACCGCTACGAGAAAACGGTGTCGACGCGCGGGCGCGGCCACGGGCAATGGATCGAGGCGCCGATTCTGGCGTACCTGATCGAGACCCCGAACGGCCGCATTTTGTACGACGCCGGCTGCGACTACGGCAAGCTGGCCGACCCCGCCCTGGCCGAAAAATTCTTCGCGCCGATGCGCGCGCAGTTCGACCCGCCCCTGATGACCCCGGAGCAGCGCATTCCGCGCTATCTGGCGCGCCTCGGCCTGCGCCCGGCCGACATCGACCTCATTTTTTTGGGCCACCTGCACTTCGACCACGCCGGCGGCGTGTGCGACTTTCCGGGCTGCGAGGTGCATATCCATGCCGACGAAATCGACGCGGCGCGCAACGGCAAGGACGACGGCGTGTTTGCCGACGAATGGGCCGACAGCGGCCGCTGGGAACTCAAAACCGGCGAGTACACGGTCGCGCCGGGCGTCCACGCGCTCGCCAGCCCGGGCCATTCGGCCGGCCACATGTCGCTGCTGGTCGAACTGCCCAAGGGCGCGCCGGTGATCATTTGCGGCGACGCCGCCGACCTGTTTGAGAACCTGCGCGACGAGGTCGCCCCCGGCTACTGCTGGGAAGACAACGAGGCGCTGGCGCTCGCCAGCATCCGTAAGCTCAAGTCGCTCGCGCGGCAGGAGAATGCGGACCTCTGGCCGAGCCACGACATGGCCCACTTCAACGGCCTGCCGCGCTTTCCGAACTGGCGCGGCTAGGAGGCTGTGCGGCTAGGAGGCTGTGCGGCTAGCCCGCGGACGCGGCGATCTCGGTGCGGTTGCGACCTTTTTCCTTGGCCGCATACAAGGCCAGGTCGGCGCGCTCGAGCATGCCGTCGGCCGAGGCGTCACCGGCCGACATCACGGCCAGACCGGCGCTGAAGGTCGGCAGCGCAGCGCCTTGCAGCAAGGGGCAGTTCATCTGCAGGATGCGGGTGCGGATGCGGTCGATGACGATCAGCGCACCTTGTTGATCGGTGTGCGGCATCATGAGCACGAATTCCTCGCCGCCAAGGCGCGCCAGCACGTCGTCGATGCGCAAGCCCTGCAGCGCGGTGCGGGCGAGCTCGCGCAGAACCTCGTCACCGGCATGGTGCCCATAGGTGTCGTTGACCTTTTTGAAGAAATCGATATCGATCACCGCCATGGTCAGGTCGAGATGGTGGCGGCGCGAACGCGCGAATTCGCGCGCCATGCGCTCCATCAGGCAGCGCCGGTTGACCAGGCCGGTCAGCACATCGGTTTCGGCCATTCTTTTGAGGATCGCGCCGTGGCGGATCCGGTGCCACCACGCCAGCACAGCGGCGATCAAGGCGAACGCGAGGGCGACCGTGGCCGCGAGATACACCTCCTGCTGCTGGCGCCGCCTCACAAGCTCGGCCTCCTGCAGGGCGCCCTTCTGCTTGAGGATGATATTGTCCTGGCTTTGCTTTTGAATATCGAAACGCGACTGCAGATCAAGCACGATCTTTCTCTGCTGCCGCTCCACGATCTTCTCGTTCATATTTTTTGACAATAACAAGTCGTCGTAGGCGCCGTCCTTGTTCCCGGTCGCCGCCTTGATCTTGCTGCGCAACTCGAGCGATGTGCGCTCCAGGGTCTCGTCCTTGATCTTCACGCTCGACGCAAAGGCGCTGTTGGCCGCCGCCAAGGCTTGCGGGTAGCGCTTGTTCGCCAGCCCCATGCGCCCGAGGTAAAGGTGGACCCAGCCGACGGTCTGCTGGTCGCCGGCGCTTTCGAACACGGGTTTTGCGGCGTTCATATAGCGCTCCGCGGCCGCCAGATCGTTGTGCCGGAACGCCAGCTTCCCCAATCCGTAGTCGCTGTAGGCCACCCCCTGCAGATCCCCGACTTTCTGCGCCGTCTCGCGCGAGTCGCGCATCAGTATTTTTGCCTCCTCTTCGCGCACGCCGCGCTTGATATTGAGCGAGGCGAGCCTGAATTGCGCGATGCTGAGCCTGACCGAGGGCGGCTGCCCGCGCAGATTGTCGAGCGCGGCGCGGAAGTTCTGTTCGGCCTCGTCGAACGCATTGCTCTGGTGCTGCACATAGGCGATCGACACGAGCACGTCGGCGCGGATGGTGCGCGCATCCTTCAACGGCGCGATGCGCAATGCCTTGTACAACTCGTCGAGCGAGGTTTCGTAGTTTTCCAGCGTGTTGTAGAGCACTCCGCGCGCGGCGTGTATATCGGCCAGTGCCGCATTATCCGAGGGCGCCGTCGCCTGCAGTACCCGGTCGAGCATGGCCAGCATGGCGGCGCTTTCGCCGCTGGCGGTCGAGCCGCAGGTGCGGGCCATGGTGAGGCGGTGCGTTTGCCGATTTGTCAGATTGGGCATGGCCAGGCCCTCGGTCGACCACTTGACCGCCTCGGCCCCGAGCGACAACACGCATGCGGTATCGCCGGCCACGGCCAGCCAGTCGGCGCGCAGCGGATCGGACGGCGCCAGCGTTTTTAGCTGCGTCAGCGCCTGCGAGCGGACTTCTTGCGGTGCGAATTGGACGCGCCCGTACGCGCGTTCGGCGGGCTGCGCCAGTCCAGCGGCCTGGGCAAGTCCGGTGCCAAAAAATAGACAGCACAAAAATGATGATAAGCAGCGCATTCTGCCCTACCTTGCTTGCCGACACGATTCGACAGTAGCACGCTTCGATTTGAAATGTCACACATTATCACCAAGCGAACGGGCGCGGCTGGCGCGGCACACCACCGCTTTTTTGCGGCGCTCACAGGGGCGGAGGCGTGAAATAGGACGTAAAAAAAGGGATAAACAAACAACATGAGTGTTGCTTGAGGGATACATCGTGAAATCGGATGGCGGCGCGCGTTTGGCGCCGCCCCGATTTCTAGCTAGGCAAGGATCACTGGAACGCCTGGATGCCGGTCTGGGCGCGGCCCAAAATCAGCGCGTGGATGTCGTGCGTGCCCTCGTAGGTGTTGACGACCTCGAGGTTGATCATGTGGCGGATGACGCCGAACTCGTCCGAGATGCCGTTGCCACCCAACATGTCGCGCGCGACCCGGGCGATGTCGAGCGACTTGCCGCACGAGTTACGCTTCATCATCGACGTGATCTCAACGGCGGCGGTGCCGGCGTCCTTCATGCGGCCCAGTTGCAGGCAGCCCTGCAGGGCGAGCGTGATTTCGGTCTGCATGTCGGCCAGCTTCTTTTGCACCAGCTGGTTGGCCGCGAGCGGGCGGCCGAACTGGTGGCGGTCG
>NZ_PXWF02000114.1 GCF_003011895.2 Massilia glaciei
TCGGCGCGCTCACCTTGCCCAGGGTAAACGATGAACTAATCGTCATATTCCTGGGCGGCGACCCGGACCATCCTCTAATCATCGGCCGCGTGCACGGGGGCAAAACGCCGCCTCCCACCTTCAGCCGCGCCAGCGTACTTCCGGGAGACAAACACCTGTCGGGAATAAAAAGCAAGGAGGCCAAGGCGTACCGCTACAACCAGTTGCGCATGGACGACACGCCGGGGCAGATCAGTGCGCAGTTGGAAAGCGAGCACGGCCACAGCCAGCTCAACCTTGGCTACCTGACGCATCCGCGGAGTAATGGCAACGCCGAGCCGCGCGGCGAGGGGGCCGAATTGCGCAGCGACCAGGCCGTGTCCATCCGCGGCGGCAATGGCGTGTTCATCAGCGCCGATGCGAGCCTTCGCGCCGCCGGCCGCCAGCTCGAGCGCGACGGGCTCAACGGCCTTGCCGAGGCGCTCACCGGCATCCAGAAGCAGCTTGCCGAACTGGCCGATGCGCACAACGCCGGCCGCACCGACGGCGAGCCATTGGCGCAGTTGGCCGGGCATTTGCGGCGGTGGGAGGATGGCAGCAACACCGATGGCGACGAACCGGCCGCTGTGGGCGGGCAACCCATCGTGGCGATCGAGGCGCCGGCAGGCTTGCTGCTCGGCAGTCAATCCAATGTTTCCATCGGCGCGCAAACCCATGTGGATGTGCTCAGCGTGGGCAACACGCAGATCTCTGCCGGACGCAAGTTGATGCTGCATGCGATGCAAAGCATCAGCCTGTTCGCCCACAAGCTCGGTGTGAAACTGATCGCAGCCAGTGGCAAGGTCGAGATTCAAGCGCATGAGGAGAATGTGGAAATCACCTCCGCCAAGCGCATCGTCCTTATTGCGTCGGAGGAGATCGTTTTTCAAGCGCCGAAGGTCACCGTGGTCACGCAAGGCGCCCAAGCGGTCTACGGCGAGGGGGCGATTTCGCACAAATGCACGGGCGGGTACACGGTCAATTCCGCCGACGTCTCGTTCGCCAGCCCCGCAGGTGGCGAAACGCCACTACTGCGCATGCCGAAGGAGGTTCCAGCCCATGAGCAGCGTGTACGCATTGTCGATCTCAACACCGGGGAACCAATGGCAAAACAACGCTTTCAAGCGACGATGGAGGACGGCCAGGTCATCGAAGGAACGACCGATGACGCGGGATTGACACAAATATTGGAGTCATCAATTCCTTTCGGCCGATTCACGATCAAGGCGATTTTCGAATGATGGCTGGCGGCGTTTCACTGTTGCATTCACACAAAGGATGAAAATGACAGACGAATACAACTTCCCGGGTTACAAGCTGCCTGTGAACCCGTACTTCGAGCAAGGTACCATCGCTTGCGGGTTTGTAACCCCCAAACAGGATCGCATTCCACAAGTGCAAAGCATTCCACCGAGGCGCGTTTTGCCGATCATCTTCATCCCCGGCATCATGGGTTCCAACTTGCGGATGAGCGCGGCGCGGCAGGCGCAGCTTGAAAAGGACAACAATATTTCGTGGAGGCCCGAGCATACGCTGGAAACGCTCGCCTCGGCCAATGATACTGCAGAGGAGCGGCAACTTCGACTCGATCCAGATGAAACGGAAGTCGATACATACGATCCGGTGCGGAACCCCACAGGCGATCCGGACGAGACGTCGGATGAGCGCAACGAGGAGGTGGAGGTCGATTTCTCGTATAAGGTCGAACCAGCCATCAATCCGCCGTTGCTTAGAAGTGACCCGCGTGGCACCAGCGGCCGCCGCACGAGCGAGCAGAAAGCGCGCGCGCGGGGCTGGGGCGAGGTGTATTTTGATAGCTACCGCGAGCTCTTGGAGATGTGCGAGGAGCGGCTCAATACAGCCTTTTACGGCGGCAAGATGGACAGTTGGTGGAAAAAAATTATCGACGTTGCTCCGGCAAAATGGGGAGCGCACGCCCAGCCGGTTCTCGCGCCGCTTGACGAGGCCACACTCCGCGCCGCTGTCAAAGGCTGCTGGTTCCCAGTTCACGCCATGGGGTACAACTGGTTAAAAGGAAATGAGGAATCGGGAACAGTCATTGCCAATCGTATTCGGGCACTTATGAAAAATTACGAGGCCCAGGGATTTCAATGTGAAAAAGTCATCCTGATTACCCATTCGATGGGGGGGCTGGTGGCACGGGCGGCGATACATCCGGCCATGGGCGGACTCAACGACAAGGTGTTGGGAATAGTTCATGGTGTCATGCCCGCGATTGGTGCGGGAGCCGCGTACAAACGCATGCGCTGTGGCTTTGAGGGCAGTGGGATTACGACCGATGTCTTGGGCAGCACGGGAGCGCATGTTACACCGGTGCTTGGAAATGCCCAAGGTGGACTCGAATTGCTACCCAGCCAGGCTTACGGCAACGACTGGTTGCGAGTGCAACATACTGGAAAAATTATCAAAAGCCTGCCGGAAAAAGGGGACCCCTACGAGGAAATATATAAGGTGAAAGGCAAGTGGTTCAACCTGCTGCAGGAGGGATGGATCAATCCGGCGCGCCAAAGGAACTCGAGCTTTGAAAATACATGTCATCTGTTGGACTTGGCAAAGAAATTTCACAGTAACATCAATGAAACATACCACGATCAAAGTTATGCACATTACGGCGCCGGTGCCGCGCACCCCGCCTGGCGGCGAGTGGTATGGGCGGTCGATGATCGGGCGCGCGTGGTTGATGTCAACCTTTTAAACCTTGTGGCCGACGACCGAAAAGGAGTCTTGACCCTTGTCGATCCGAGGTTCCCGTCGCCAGTCGGGCAACCCGGTCCCCGTTTCACAGCCACCATGTCGGTTGCGGCCGACCCCGGTGATCAAACCGTACCCTTGCACTCCGCGGAACACCAACTGAGAAGTGGCAAGTTCAAGGGGATTTTCCGGCAGCACGGGTATGAACATCAGGCCAGCTATTCAGATGAGTCGGCCCTGTTTTCCACACTCTTCAGCGTGGTGCGGATTGCCTACACGATGGGATGGTCGAAATGACGAAATACCTCGGCATTAGTTCATTCGCGCCTGCGATGACCTCGCCAGTCGTCCTGCTCATTGCTGCGCTGATTCTTTGTGCATGCGACAGCTCAGCTCAACCAACTAAAAGGCCCGACATGACAACCCTGTCCCCGCGTTTGCAAACGTTGTTCGAGAAAAAGAAAACTGTCTGCTTCGGCCGATTTGTCATGACAATCCCAGCTACCGCGACAGTCGTTTTTGGTCCTGCACAGGCAGAGTACGAGATCAACCGTTACGCGGACGCAGGCGGGGAAGTCACGCAGCGCCTAGCTGAACATCTAGCTATCGTGGAAGGCAAAAGGGAATTCCTGCACGAGGAAGATATCGCCAAATTTCCTCTGTTTGGGAAGGTTGTCGATGGAATATTGCCAGGGCAGAAAGTGGCTTTCGGCACATCCAATCGGGTTGGCTACACGATGTATTCCTTCATTCCTATCGGGAAAGATCTGTTTGTGCAGCATTCCAACAACGTGCCACCAAATGCCGACGAAATACTAATCTTTAATAGGGTGGCTAGTAATCTTCGTTTACGTTCCGAGGACGAAATTCCAGCGGAACCCGGAATCTGTATTAACGGTGGTTTCATTCCTTTGGATTTTGAATATGAGAAGGTCACGATCGGTGTGCGTCTCAAGGAATTCCCGGATGTGCACTTCTCGATCGCGGCACTGAAAAATGGAGATTTTTTGCCCGTGGAGGACCGTTTGGAGCTTAGACTCATCGGGGCGGAGGCGGCAGCGGCGCATGATGGTCTAGGTGCTGCCTATGCCCGTATCAAGATATTCCGACGTCAAGCTCGTCAAGTGGGAGCGTGGAAGGGTTTTGAGTTTGTGGCGCACAAACCCGCGTTCGGGCGTGATGCCGAGGCACACGATTTCCGATTCGAAAGTCTAGGGGCATCAAATGACCCACTGCTGCCAAGACTCGACGTCCGCTTGGATTCCGGCGTGAAAAAAAATAAGAAGGCAAGCGTCAAGCCCAGTATCACCGATGAAGAAGCGATCGAATTATGGGACAGGCTGCTGGACTCAATTCGCATACGCGAGACCGGCGGTGGCAACCCAGGCGCCGGCGAGAAGAAGAGGACGCCATTGGGAGAACGTTCCATGACTGGTGGCACATGCTCCCAGGATGGCTGGTGGCGCAGCACTGACTGCGGCGAGATTGAGGGTGGGGCGCGGCGCCACTTTGCCTTCGGCGACACGTTTCCAGATATTGTGCTCTTGTACAAGCCGAGCGTTTGGCAAAGGCTGACTGGCGAGCGACCGAGGCACAGGCTGACGACTGTATGGGAGCTTGTCGATTACGACGCAGAACCAGCGGCATCATTGCAAGTGGCGGAAAACGTTGCACCGCCGCATTTTGGCATCGCGCCGTCGCCACCGCCGCCGGATGGGGATGCGGCGAAGGACACGTCGCCCCGAATCAGCTAAATCAGCGAGGTCATATCATGGCCGCGCAGAGCCATCGCAAGCCCTCATTTTGTATGACCGTCAGCGGGACAAAGTCAGGCCCAATGCCGTTTTGAGTGGAAGTTGACTTCGGATACCATGTCGGCTACCGCTGTGAATGCCTAATTTCGTCGTTACTTTGCATTGCCCTGCGCGGCCATGCATCCAGGCCCGGAACAGGGTCAAGGGCGGGTGGCGCGAAGCGCTGCCCGGCGAAGCGAACCCTTGACGCTGTGCAGGGCCAATACGCTGGGGCATGGCCGTCGACATGGCATGCCATGGCGACGACCATGCAGACGCGTTGGACGATGTGCCTGGCCACAGCAATGACCGTAGTCTTAACTTGAGGTAGCCGCAATGAGTGTTGGTGTCGAAGCCCTGTTTACGTCCGCGCTGGGACTGAAGTCGCCGTGGGAAGTGGTCAAGGTCGACCTCGACACCGCCAAACGGAGGATCGATTTCGAGGTCGCCTGCAATGCGAAGCAGTTGTCTTGCCCTGCCTGCGGCGTCAACGGGCAAGGCATTCATGACAGGGTCAGACGCGACTGGCGGCATCTGGATTTCTTCCAGCACGAGGCGTGGCTGCACGCCGACGTGCCGCGCGTCGACTGCGGCGCTTGCGGCAAGACCACGTTGGTGGAAGCGCCGTGGGCACGCCCTGGCAGCGGCTTTACGCTGCTGTTTGAAGCGTTTGCCTTGTCGCTGTGCCAGTCCATGCCGGTTGCGCATGCTGCGGCCCTGTTGCGAGTCGATTCCAGGCAGTTGTGGCGCAGGATAGATCATTACGTCGGTGAGGCGCGCGCCCAGGAGAAAATGGACGGCGTCGCCGTGATTGGCATCGACGATTTGAGTTTCAGGCGCGGCCAGGACTATGTGACCGTGGCCCATGACTTGGAAGCGAAGCGGTTGCTGTTCATGACCGAGGGTCGAAAGCACGGCACGGTCATCGAATTCAAGGAAGATTTGATTGCGCATGGCGGCAACCCGGACGACATCAAGCACGTCTGCATGGACATGAGCGCCGCCTACACCAAGGGCGTGACCGAGATATTGCCTCAAGCCCAAATTAGCTTCGACCGGTTTGATGTGATCGCCTTGGGTAATGAGGCGATGGATGCCGTGCGGCGCGATGAAATGCGAGACCAGCCCCGAGTCGTGCGCGCGGCGATGGGAACGGACCGCAAAGCGATCAAGGGCATGTTCTGGGGCATGCGCAAAGACCATTCCGACTGGAGCGTCGATCAGATCAACACGATGTATCGGCTGCAGCGCTCGAACCTCAAGAGCGCACGCGCCTGGCGCCTGAAAGAGGGGCTGCGCTCGACTTACGCCACTGGCGTAACGAGCAATTGCCCCGTAAAAGCCGAGGCCGCCCTGATGCGCTGGATTTCGTGGGCGCGGCGCAGTCGACTTGAGCCATTCAAAAAACTCGCCACCACGCTCAAGGATCGATTGGCTGGCGTGGTACGCGGCATGCTCGATGGCCGTAGCAACGCCTATGTCGAGGCGATGAATGGCATGCTCCAGCAGGTCAAACGGGCTGCGCGTGGATTCCGAACCGTGAAGAACTTCGTCGCCATCGCCTACCTCCGCATGTCCAAGTTAAAGAATCTACCGCAGAATCCCATGCAACCAGCGGCTCCGCTGCGATCTACCATTTACCGCGCCGGTCGTCCATTTCCACACAAAACGGCATAGAGCCCAAAGTCATGCCTAACATTATCCGGTTGAACGACCCCACCATGCAGTGGTGCGGTTGCCTACACGATGGGATGGTCGAAATGACGAACTACCTTGGCATTAATGCATTCGCAGTTGCGATGACCTCGCCCGCCATCCTCCTTACCGCTGCATTGTCACTTTGTGCATGCGACAGTCCGGCTCAATCAACTAAAAGGTCCGACATGACACCTCTTTCCCCGCGATTGCAAACGCTGTTTGAAAAGACGAGAACAGTCTGCTTCGGCCGGTTCGTGATGACAATTCCTGTTACAGCGACACTCGTTTACGGCCCTGCAAATGTAGAGCACGAGATTAACCGTTATGCCGACGCAAGTGGAGAGTTGGCGCATCGCCTAGCCGAACATCTCGATATCGTGGAAGGCAAGCGGGAACTCCTGCACGAGGAAGATATTGTTAAATTTCCCTTATTTGGCAAGGTTGTCGATGGAGTGTTGCCCGGGCAGAAAGTGGCTTTCGGCTCATCAAATCGGGTCGGTTACACGATGTATTCCTTCATCCCTGTCGGAAAAGATCTGTTTGTGCAGCATTCCAACAACGTGCGACCTGACGCCGACGAAATATTGGTCTTCAATAGGGTCGCAAGTAATCTTCGTTCTCGTTCCGAGAGTGAAATTCCAGCGGAACCTGGGATCTGTATCAACGGCGGCTTCATCCCTTTAGAGGTTGAGTATGAAAAAATCACAGTCGGTGTCCGTCTCAAGGAATTCCCGGATGTGCACTTCTCTGTTGAGGTCCAAAAAAATCGCGAGCGCCTGGCCGAAACGGGGCGCTTGGAATTGATGCTCGATGAGGCTAAAGAGGAGGCGGAGCAAAGAGGACTTGGTGCAGTTTACGCTCGCATTAAGACCTTTCGACGCGGCCCGCGTCAACTAGGCGCGTGGCAGGGTTTTGAATTTGTGTCGCGCAGACCAGTGTACAAGCGCGATACCGAGGCGCACGAATTTCACTTCGAAAGTCTAGGGGCGTTGTACGACCCACTGCAGCCAAGACTCGACGTCCGCTTGGATTCAGGCGTGATAAAAAATAAGAAGGCAAGCGTCAAGCCCAGTATCACCGATGAAGAAGCGATCGAATTATGGGACAGGTTGCTGGAATCAATTCGCATACGCGGGACCAGCGGCGGCAATCCAGGCACCGGCGAGAAGGAGAGGACACCCTTGGGAAAACTCACCATCAGCGGAGGCACATGCTCACAGGATGGCCGGTGGCGCAGCAATGACAGCGGTGGGATTGAGGGCGGGGCGCGGCGCCACTTTGCCTTCTGGGCCGCGCAGGCCCATCGCCGCACGACCTCATTTGGTACGACCCACAGGGAGAAAAATCATTCCTAACATTATCCGTTTGAACGACCCCACGAGCCACGGCGGCAATGTCTCCAGTGTTTCCGGCACATATTTCACGGTCGATGGAATCGCCATCGCCCGCGTCGGGGACAAATGCACTTGCCCACTGCATGGCGATGGCACGATTACGGAGGGTGACCCGCATCACACCGTCGACGGCATCCCCGTCGCCTATGCCGGGCACAAGACGAGTTGCGGCGCGACGCTGGTTTCGACGGTCGCCAACTTCAACCGCTCATGATCTAAGCGCGCAGGCCGTCACCCAGAAAAGCAAGGATTCCAGGCGCGGTCTAATCGTACGATCGCGAATTTTGTTGAACGAGATTCGTATGGCATCCAGGGTCGACGCGCGTGAATCAAAAGGCAGTCCTCGATCATCGAGTCGGCGCCGATTGTGCTGCCCTGCGTCGACGAAAGCTCGGCGGCCCCCTTGGCGTGGATGCAAGGAACGCTTGCGGTGAGCTATTGTTCTATGGGGCCCCGCGTCCGCGAGGACGATGTTGGTTGTCTTTTTTTGGGGATCGACATCACGACTTATGGGCCGCCCCAAGCCACTGCGTGACGCACGCGTAAACATAGCCCGGCCGCGGGCCCCATCCGCGCTGTTGAACTTGGTATCATTGCTGGTTATTAAAAATCCGGAGATGATCCAATGAAGTCACGCTTGTTGATGTTGACGGCCGCGATGCTGGCCGCCGGCGGCGCGCTCGCCGCGCCGCGCGGGTTCACCGTCGAGGACCTGGTCAAAATGGAGCGCGTGGGCAGCCCCGCGCTTTCGCCCGACGCCTCCCGCGTGGTGTACACGGTGCGCTCGACCAACCTCGAGAAAAACCGCGGCAACGTCCAGTTGTGGATGCTCGACCTGCGCGCGGCCAAGCCGGCGCCGGTGCGGCTCACCCAGAGCGACGCCAGCAGCACCGATCCCGAATGGTCGCCGTCCGGCGACGCCGTCTATTTCCTGTCTGCCCGCTCGGGATCGTCGCAAGTGTGGCGCCTGCCGCTGGCCGGCGGCGAGGCCGCCAGGGTCACCGACCTGCCGGTCGATGTCGACAACTTCCGCCTGTCGCCGACGGGCGAGCGCATCGCGCTCGGCCTGGCCGTGTTCCGCGATTGCGCCGACCTCGCCTGCACCAAGGCGCGCATCGACGCCAAGGCCAAACAAAAGGCGAGCGGCGTGGTCTACGACCGCCTGTTCGTGCGCCACTGGGACACCTGGGCCGACGGCCGCAACGCGGTGCTGTACTCGGCGCCGATCGACAGCAGCGGGCGCGTCAGCGCCGCGCCGGTCAGCCTTTCCGGCGGCATCGACGGCGACGTGCCGTCCAAGCCCTTCGGCGACCGCGACGAATACCGCTTCAGCCCGGACGGCAAAAACATCGTTTTCGCCGTGCGCGTGGCCGGCAAGACCGAGGCCTGGTCGACCAACTTCGACGTCTACCAGGTGCCCGCCGCCGGCGGCGCCGCGCCGCGCAACCTGAGCGCCGACAACCTCGCGTGGGACAGCAAACCGGCCTATTCGCCGGACGGCAAGACGTTGGCCTGGCTCGCGATGGCCCGGCCCGGCTTCGAGGCCGACCGCTTCCGGCTGGTGATGATGGACGTGGCCACCGGCAGCAAGCGCACGCTGGCCGACAACTGGGACCGCTCGATCGGCGAGTTCCGCTGGAGCCCCGACGGCAAGACCGTGCTGGCGGTCGCCGACGACATCGGGCAGCACCGCCTGTTCGCCCTCAACGCCGCCAGCGGCAAGGTCACGCCGGTCAGCGGCAAAGGCTATGTCAGCGCGTTCGACATGCGCGGCGACACCATCGTGATGGCGCAGGCGCACCTTGGATCGGGCGCGCAACTGTTCAAGACCAAACTCGGCCTGGACGCCGCCGCCGCGACCCAGCTGACGCAGTTGAACGCGGCGCTGCTGCGGGACGTGCGCATGGGCGAGGCCGAGCAGTTCTCGTTCGCAGGCGCCAACGGCGCAACCGTATACGGCCATGTGATGAAGCCGTGGAACGCGGTGCCGGGCGTCAAATACCCGATCGCGTTCATCGTGCACGGCGGCCCGCAGGGCAGCTTCGGCAATTCGTGGAGCTACCGCTGGAACCCGCAAACCTACGCCGGCGCCGGCTACGCGAGCGTGTTCATCGATTTCCACGGTTCTACCGGTTACGGCCAGGCGTTCACCGATTCGATCAGCGGCGACTGGGGCGGCAAGCCGCTCGAGGACCTCAAGAAGGGCCTCGACGCGGCCGTCGCCAAATTCCCCTGGCTCGACCGTTCGCGCAGCTGCGCGCTGGGCGCGTCCTACGGCGGCTACATGATGAACTGGATCGCCGGCAACTGGTCCGACGGCTTCAAGTGCCTGGTCAACCATGACGGCGTGTTCGACACGCGCGGCATGGCCTACTCGACCGAGGAACTGTGGTTCACCGAATGGGAAAACGGCGGCACCTATCTCGAGAAACCGGCCGCGTACGAGAAGCACAATCCGGTGCTGTTCGTGAAAAACTGGAAGACGCCGATGCTCGTCATCCAGGGCGACCTGGACTTCCGGATTCCGACCGCGCAGGCGCTGGGCACCTTCACCGCGCTGCAGCGCCAAGGCGTCGAAAGCAAGTTGTTGATGTTCCCGGACGAGAACCACTGGGTGCTCAAGCCGGCCAACTCCTTGCTCTGGCATCACACGGTCAAGGGCTGGCTCGACAGCCATCTGAAACCCTAAGCGCAAGCTTTGCGAAGATCAAAAATGCCCGCCAGCCAGCGGGCATTTTTTCGTTAACGCCGCTTGTACTCGGCCAGAAACGCTAGATCGCGCGCGATTGATCTCCGCTTGGCCGAACGCGCGCGCACCTCGCTGTGGCTCAGGCACGGCCCACGCCACGCCCCCATGCTGGTGAAGGTCATCAAGGCGCGACCTCGTGCGGAATAACAATTGCCGCGAACGGCGGCTTACAACATGGAGAAAATAATGGAATGCGCAACCGAAAAAAAACGCAAGAAACGCCTGTTCGGCTGGTCGATCCCCCGCGTCGCCGGTGCCGGCCTCGCCGCGGCGGCGGTGACGGCGGGCGCGGCCGCGCCGGCGCCGGCTCCACCGGCCGGGGCCGGGCTGGACCACACCTGCGGCTGCGTGCCGACCTATCACATTGTCAACCTCGGTTCCGGCCAGCTGCCGACCATCCCACAGATCAACGCGCGCGGCCAGGTCGCCTTTTCCTTGTTTTCGCCGACGCCGCGCGCCTACTTCTACGACGGCGCCATGGTGCGCAACATCGGCGACCTCGGCGCGCCCGAGGCGTATGCCGAGGACCTCAACGAATGGGGCCAGGTGACCGGGTATGCCGCCTACGGCAACGGCCTCAACGTGCACGCCTTCGTGTGGAGCGCGGCGGCCGGCATGGTCGATTTGCGCACATTGGGCAACGCCGTGTACTCGCAGGGCAGGGCGATCAACAACCTGGGCCAGGTGGCCGGTTATTCGCAATGGATCGGACCGGCGCTCGACCCGTACCACGCGTTCCGCTGGTCGTTCGCGTCCGGCATGATGGACCTCGGCACGGTGGCCGGACTCGGGTCGGTCGGCACCGTAATCAACGATGCCGGCATGGTCGTCGGGTTCTCCAACGCGGCCAGCGGCAACGCCCACGCGTTCGCCTGGCGGCACGGGACCGGCATGGTCGACCTGGGCGCGCTCGGCGGCGACAATTCCTACGCCGAGGATGTCAACGAATCGGGACAGGTGGCGGGCTCCGCGCTCGTGTCGATGATCGATTTCAACTACCACGCCGTGTTCTGGAACAGCGCAGGCGCCATGTTCGACCTCGGCACGCTCGGCGGCCCCGGTTCGGGCGTGTGGGACATGAACAACCTCGGCCAGGTGGTCGGCGTGGCCGACACGGCCGCCGGCAAGCAGCATGCGATGTCATGGACGATGGCGGGCGGCATGCGCGACCTCGGCACCCTGGGCGGGTCGTACTCGAGCGCGATCGCTGTCAACGACAAGGGGCAGGTGGTGGGCGCGGCCAGAACCCGCAGCGATCGTTCGCGCGCATTCCTGTGGTCCGCGGGACGGCCGATGGCCGACCTGAACCGGCGGATCAAGAACGCGCCCGCCGGGCTCAGGCTCGAGATCGGGGTCGCCATCAACGACAAGGGGTGGATCGTGGCCGAATCGAACGCGGGCCTGGTGCTGCTCAAGCCAGGCCCCGGCGCGCTGGTCGCGCCCGCCATCGGACCGATCGCCGTGCGCGACAGCGTACCGCCGGGCAGGCCGGTGATGCTGTCGGCCGGCTTCAGCGACGCCGACCTGGCCGACACGCACAGCGCGGTCTGGTCGTGGGGCGATGGCAGCGCCGACGCGGCCGGCACCGTCATTGGGCGCGCGGGCGCGGGGCGCGCCGCCGGCAGCCACACCTTCGACGCGCCGGGCGTGTATTGGGTCACGCTCACGCTCACCGACAACACGGGCAGGACCAGCGCGGTCAGCCGCAAGGTCGTGGTCGCGGCGCCGTGCGGCTGCGTGGCCGCCGCCAACGGCTGGTTCATGTCGCCGGCGGGCGCGCTCAAAAGCGGACCGCCCAAGGCGGCGCTGGCGAGCTTCAGTTTCGACCCCGCCGGCACGCAAACCATGGCCAAGGGCGGGGCGCAGGCCAAACTGCGTTTCAGCGCCGGCAATATGCACTTCCAAAGCGACAGCTACCAGCAGATCGCCACCGCGGGCGGGCGCGGCCAGTACCGGGGCGGCGGCACGCTCAACGGCGTGGCGGGCTACAGTTTTGCGCTGACCATGATCGACGGCGCGGCAGCCGGCGGCGGGCACGACCGCTTCGGTTTGCGCATCACGCATGTCGATCCGGCCACCAAGGCCGAAGTCGTCGATTACGACAATGGCGCCCACGGCAGCGGTGCGCTGGCGCGCGGCATGCCCGCCGGCGTGGCCGGGTCGGCCATCAGCGGCGGCCGGATCGTGATCAGGTAGCCAGCCGAAGCTGCGGGCGCGCTGCGCATCGGCGATAATCCGGCCTGTGCCCACCGTTCCCGCAGCTTGCCCCCCATGAACTTCACACTCGACGACATTCTCGACAATTTCGACAACGGCACCTACCGGCGCGGCCGCGACTATGCGCAGCACGGCATGGTGCGCGCGCTGGCACGCAAGGATGCGCGGATCACCAGCAAAGTCAATGGCAGCGGCGGCAGCGCCTACACCCAGTCGATCGCCGTGCTCATGCGCCCCGACGGGGTCGTCTTCAATGGCGATTGCAGCTGTCCGATGGACTACAACTGCAAGCATGTCGTTGCCGCATTGCTGGTCTGGCTCGAGAAGGCGCCAGCCGGTCCGGTCGCGCGCCGCGACGATGCGCAGCTGGCCCCGGCCCTGACGATGTGGCTGCGCCAGGTGCAGGTGGCGCTCGAAGACAGCAAACTGCAACCCGTGCCCAAGAGCACGGGCAGCCACCGCCTGCTGTGCGTGTTGCTGCGCGATCTCGCTACGGGGCGGGTCGAGATCTGCCTGTGCAAGGCGCGCGTGGCCGCGGGCGGGCGCATCGTCTCGGCGACCGTGTACAACGACAGTTACGCGCTGGTGTACAGCGCGCCCGCCTTCGTCGGTCCACCCGAGCAGTTCGTGGTGCGCTTGTTCACCGCCATGAACGGCAGCAGCTTTGGCGGCGCCGTCACCGAGGTGCGCCACAAGGCGGGCGCCCTGTTGTTGCGCGCGGCCCTGGAGCTCGACTGCCTTGGCATGGCCGACAGCAAGGCCGACATCAGGACCGGGCAGATCCGCCTGCTCAAACCGGGCCCGGCGCGCCAGGGCCGGCTCGGCTGGGCCGGCAGCCCCGCGCAGCCCGATGCCTTGCGGCTGTGCTGGCGCCTGGACGACGACTCCAGCGCCGACTGCGTGCTCGCGACCGAGCCGCCGATGTATATCCAAAACGGTTTGCTGGGCGAACTCGCGCTGGACGCTTTCGAAGCCGCGGTGCCGATCCAAAAATTGCAGGCATTGGTGACGAGCTCGCCGCAGTTGCCGGCGCGCGACGTGGCGGCGTTCTCGTTTCAAATGGCGCAGCACGGCCTGGGCAGCGTGGTGCCGCTGCCGCCGCCGGTGGAACAGCGCACGCGCGGCGACATCAAACCGCGGCCGATCCTGCTGCTCGGCAGCATCGAGCGCAGCGCCGGCGACGGCGGCGGCACCGTCTGGGACGACTACGCCCTTGTGGCATTCGACTACGACGGCGAGCGCGTTGCCAACGACCCGTCGCGGCAACTGGGACGTTGGAGCGCGCGCGGCTTCGAGAACATCTTGCGCGACGAGGCGCTCGAAAGCGCGGCCCGCGCGCAGCTGGCCGCGCTCGGCTTCCGGGCGCCAAGCGCCGCCGCCGCCGCGCGCGCGCCGCAAGGCATCGTGCAACTGCCGCATGCCAACGACTGGCTGCGTTTCGCGCGCGATGACTTGCCGCTGCTTGCCGCGCGGGGCTGGGACGTGCAACAGGAGCCGTCGTTCCGTTTCGATGTTAGCGAGGTCGACGACTGGTACGCCGACGTCGAGCAGGGCGGCGACAATGGCAGCCCGTGGTTCGAGCTCGAGCTGGGGATCGTGGTCAACGGCGCCAGGCATCCGCTGCTGCCCGTGCTGTTGCAACTGATCCGCGGCGCGCCGCGCGAGTTCGACCGCGCCGTGCTCGACGCCCACGCCGACACCGACCAGTTGATCGCGCACCTGCCCGGCGGGGTGAACGTGGCCCTGCCGTGGGGCCGGATCAAGCCCATCCTGCACACCCTGGGCGAGCTTTATTTCAACGAAAAAATAGGCGACACGCTGCGCCTGCCGGAGCTCGACGCGGCCCGCCTGGCCGAGCTCGAGGCGGGCGCGCAACTGCGCTGGATGGGCGGCGAGCGCCTGCGCGAGATCGGCCACAAATTGCGCAGCTTCGGCGGCGTTCAGGCGGTAGCCGCGCCCGCCGGCCTGCAGGCGAGCCTGCGCCCGTACCAGAGCGAGGGCCTGTCCTGGATGCAATTTCTGCGCGAGTTCGGACTGGCCGGCATCCTCGCCGACGACATGGGCCTGGGCAAAACGATCCAGACGCTGGCCCACATCCTGACCGAAAAGGAGGCCGGGCGCCTGACCGCGCCGGCGCTGGTGGTCGCGCCGACCAGCCTGATGGGAAACTGGCAGGCCGAGGCGGCGCGCTTCGCGCCGGGGCTGCGCGTGCTGCTGCTGCACGGCGCCGACCGCGCCGCGCGCTTCGGCCAGATCGGCCAGAGCGACCTGGTGTTGACCACCTTCGCCCTGCTGCCGCGCGACGAGGAACAGTTGCGCGCGCAGCAGTTCCATCTGCTCATACTCGACGAGTCGCAATACATCAAGAACAGCCGCTCGAAGGCGGCGCAGACGGCGGTGCTGCTCAACGCGCGGCACCGCTTGTGCCTGACGGGCACGCCGCTGCAAAACCATCTGGGCGAACTGTGGGCCCAGTTCCATTTTTTGCTGCCCGGCCTGCTCGGCGACGAGAAGGCGTTCAACGCCGACTTCCGCAAGCCGATCGAAAAACTCGGCGACGCCGCGCGCAACGCCTTCCTGGTGCGCCGCATCAAGCCGTTCCTGTTACGCCGCACCAAGGACGCGGTCGCCACCGAGCTGCCGGCCAAGACCGAGATGGTGCGCGAGGTCGAGTTGGCGGGCGCCCAGCGCGACCTGTACGAGACGGTGCGCGTGGCGATGGACAAAAAGGTGCGCGATGCGATCGCCAGCAAGGGCGTGGCGCGCAGCCAGATCGTGATCCTCGACGCCTTGCTCAAACTGCGCCAGGTGTGCTGCGACCCGCGGCTGGTCAAGTTGGCAGGCGAGGGAGCGCGGGGCGCGCCGTCGGCCAAGCTCGCCGAACTGATGGAGATGGTCGCCGCCCTGCTCGACGAGGGCAGGAAGATCATCGTGTTCTCGCAATTTACCAGCATGCTCGCGCTGATCGAGGCCGAACTGCGCGAGCGCGCCATCAGCTACGCCTTGCTCACGGGCGAGACCAAGGACCGCTCCGGCCAGGTCGACGCGTTCCAGCGCGGCGCCGTGCCGGTGTTTTTGATCAGCCTCAAGGCGGGCGGCGTCGGCCTGAACCTGACGGCGGCCAACACCGTGATCCACTACGACCCGTGGTGGAATCCGGCGGTAGAAAACCAGGCCACCGACCGCGCCTGGCGCATCGGCCAGGACAAGCCGGTGTTCGTCTACAAGCTCATCGCCAAGGGCACGCTCGAGGAGAAGATCCAGGAGCTGCAGCGCAAGAAGGCCGAACTGGCCGACGCCGTGCTGGCCGGCGGCACCGCCCAGGACCTGGCGCTGACCCAGGCCGACCTGCAGGCGATCCTGGCGCCGCTGTAAGCGCCGCGCGCCGGTGCGCCCGGGGCCGGTCGCGGGCGAACGCGCCGCCCGCCCCGATGGTTTTCATGCGCCCGCGCCCGCTGGCTTTATGCGCCCACGCGGGCTTTTTTTCGCAGGCCCCCGCGGGCTCTTTTGCGCCGGACGGCCTTGTTTCAGCCCTCGCCACGGCCGTAGGGATCGCGCCGGTAGCCGCCGATCAGGCTGCGCCGCACGTTGCCATCGAAGTTGCCGCCGGCATTTTCGTTGGCCGCCGTTCGCATATTGCGCGCGAGGCGGCCGCCCTGCTGGCGCAGGTGCCAGCCGCGCACGATCTCGCCGGCCGTCTCGCGCCCGCCAAGGCCGAACGACAGGCCGAGCGCGATGGCGATCGCGCCCACAAAACCCATGAAGAAAATGTTGACCAGGCTGGCGGCGATGCCGATCTGGTTGATCGCGACCACCACCGCGAACACCCACACCGCCGACTTGGCGACCCGGGCCAGCAGTTCGGGGTTGCCGAGTTCGCCCTTGGCGGCGGCCCCGCGCACCACGGTGCTCAGCGCGTTGGCGGCGATGCCGCCGATGACCAGCACCACCAGCGCGACGATCAGGTTGGGCAGCCACAGCAGCAACTGGCGCAGCACGTCGGACACGGCCGGCAGGCCGAGCGCGTCGAAGGCGATCATGAGCGTGAGCAGGCGCACGAACCATTTGGCGATCAGGGCGATGGTGCCCGAGGCGTCGGTGCGCATGCCGGTTTTTTCGATGAAGCCGGCCAGCCCGGCGCGCGCGGCGAAACCGTCGAAGTGCACCTTGCGCAACACGGCCGCGAGCGCCTTTTCGGTCAGCGAGGCGAGGATCCAGCCGATGACGAGAATGACGACAAACCCGAGGATTCGTGGCACCGCCAGAAAGAACAGGGAAAACGCGGAAGAGAGCGATGCCATGAGCGCATCACCCCAGTTGGTCACTTGGTTCGGCATGTGTTACTCCTTGGGTCGGGCCAGACAATTGAAAGGGCGCACCACAGCGGGCAACTGCCGCAGCAATGCAGTGTTTGTTCGACCACCAGCGTTCTGCTGAGTTCAGTCGGCGCTTACGGGCGCCGGACGGACCAAATGCGGGATCGAAAAATCGCGCTTGATTTCATGCTACAGGTGCGGCATGCTACTCTTGTAGCATGTTTGCGGCAGGACCATTCGATAACGATTTTTAGGAAACGCGATGTCTTATTTATTCAAGCGGCAGATGGCCGCACTGTTGTTGGCACTGGCCGGCGCCGGCGTTTTGACGAGCGCGGCGGCGGCCGAGTTCGACGGCATGCTCGATGTCGGCGCCGGCAAGCTGCATGTAGTCCAGGGCGGCAGCGGCCCCTACACGGTGGTGTTCGAGGCCGGCTTCGGCAGCGACCTCGGCGTCTGGCGCAAGGTCGCGCCGCAGGTCGCCAAGAACGCCCGGGTGGTCATGTATTCGCGCGCCGGCACCGGCAACTCGCCGGCCCGCACGGCCCCGCTCGGACCCGGGCAAAGCAGCGCCGAGCTGGCGCGCCTGCTGGCGCAGGCCAAGGCGGCGCCTCCCTACATCCTGGTTGGCCATTCGTATGGCGGTTTCGTGATCCGGCAATTCGCCGCCGCGCATCCGGAGCAGGTGGCCGGCATGGTGTTCGTCGATCCCGCCGACGAGGGGCTCGAACTGGCGCTCAAGCGGGTCGACGCGGCGCGCGTGGCGCGGGACCAGCGCGCCATGGCGGGCTTCGTGCCGCCGCGGTACGCGGCCGACCTGAAGCTGGTGCAACAGATCCTCGACGAGGGCAAGTTGCCGGCCATGGCGGCCCTGCCCGATGTCGCCGCCGTGCTGCTGACGTCGGTCAAAGCGCGCGACGGCGCCGAGTTCTTCCAGGAGACCCCGGCCGCCGTCAGGATCAAGCGCGAACGGCACCAGGCGTTTTTCAGCCAGTTCAGCAACGGCGCCCACGTGGTCACCGCCAACAGCGGCCACAATATCCACCTGCAGCAGCCGGAGCTCGTGATCGGCGCGATCGGGCAGGTGATCGACGCCGCGGCGCAGGCGGCCGAACGGCGCGCCCAGCAACTGGCCAGGCAGGCGCTGATGGCCGAACTGGAGAAGGCGGCCGCACTGCTGGGCGCGCGGCAGGGGGCGGGCGCCGGGGCGCTGGTCGTGGCCGCGCTGAAACAAAGCCGGCTGGGCGAGAGCGACATCAACACGCTCGGTTTCGACGTCATAAACAAGGGTAAGCAGCCGGTGTTGGCCGAATTGATTTTGAAATACAATGCACAGGCGTTCGCGCAGTCGGCGAACGCGGCCGACAGCCATGGCGAGGCGCTGCTGGGGCTGCGGCGCGCGGCCGAGGCCAGACAGCAGTTCGAGCGCGCGTTGGCGCTGGCCAGGGCGGGCGGCGCCGGTGAACGGGCCCTGGCCGCTTATCAAAGCAATCTGGACAAGGCAGAAAAGGCGCTCAGGCAACCATGAAAAAAACCCCCGACCCGGCCGCACCGGCCAGCCTCGACGACCTGCCGCTGCGCGAGCGCCAGGTCGTCGAACAGGTCTACACCCTGCACGAGGCGACCGCGACCCAGATCCAGGAGGGGCTCGAGGTGGCGCTGACCAATTCGGCGATCCGCGCCATGCTCGCGCGGCTCGAGGAAAAAGGCGTGCTCCAGCACCGGGTCGACGGCCAGCGCTACCTCTACAGCGCCGTCGTCCCCAAGCAGGCGGTGCGCGACTCCGCGCTCAAGCGGCTGGTGGGCACCTTCTTCGACAACTCGGCGGCCAGCGCCGCCACCGCCTTGCTGGGCATGTCAGACCAGCTCAGCAACAAAGACCTCGACGCACTCGAGGCGATGATCGCCAAGGCCAGGGCGGAAGGGCGTTAGTGGCTGGCACCGACCTGGTCCTGCTGCTGCTCAAGCACAGCCTGATGGTCGTGCTGGTGTTGCTCGCGCTGCGTTCGCTGTCCCGCGCCTCGGCCGCGCGGCGCGTGTTCGCGGCCCGTTGCGGCCTGTTCGCCCTGCTCCTGACGCCGCTGTTGTGGTTGCTGCTGCCGGCCTTGCCGCTCGGCCTGCCGTACGCGTGGACGGCGCTGCTCGATCCGCCGCTGGCCTTGCCCGAGCTCGCATGGCTGGCCAGGCTGCCCGACGGCGCGGCCGCGTTCGCGGCGCCGTCGCGCGCGGCCGATCTGGGACGCGCGTTGTTGTGCGTGTACGCGGCCGGCGTGTTGCTGTGTCTGCTCAATCTGGCGCGCAAGCTGCGCGGCCTCCAGCGGATCGCCGGCGCCTCCGAGGCGCTCGAGGCGGCGGCGTGGCGCGCGCCGCTGGCGCGGCTGCGCGGTGCGCTCGGCATCCGGCGCCCGGTGCGGCTGCTGGTGTCCGACCGGGTCGCCTCGCCGCTGAGCTGGGGCCTGTGGCGCCCCGTGATCGTGCTCGACCGCCACAGCGCCGGCAACGCCGAGCCCGACGCCATTCTGGCGCACGAGTTGGCCCACATCGCCGCCCACGACTGGGCCGCCCTGTTGTGCGCGCGGGTGCTCGTGGCGCTGTACTGGTGGCACCCGCTGATGCATCTGTTGCTGAGAACCTTCGAGCACGACATCGAGTGCGCCGCCGACGACGCGGTGCTGGGCACGGGCGTGCCGCCGTCGCGCTACGCGCAAACCCTGGTGTCGGTGTCGCGCAATGCGTTCTCGCCGCCGCGCGGCGCCTCGCTGGCCACGCCGATCGCCGGACGCGGCGCCTTGCTGGTCGCGCGCATCGGCGCCCTGCTCGAACAGCAGCGTCCGCGCGGGCGCGTGAGCGCGCGCCAATGGCTCGCCGGCGCCGCCATGACGCTCGCGCTGGTCGGCGTGCTGGGCAGCCTGGTGCTGCGCGGCGAACACGTGATCTGGCCCGACCGCCTGCTCGCCGGCACGCAAGGCGCCGCCGGCCGCGGCGCCGAACAATTGCTGGGCGAACTGGGTAACCCCAATTTCACGCAATTGGCGGCCGCGATGCGGGCGCAGGATTTCACGCGGCGCCATGCGGCGCAGGCGGAGTCGTTCCGCCAGCGCGCCGCGATTCCGCCGCTCATGCTGGCGCTGCAGGACCGGCGGCCCGTGGTGCGCCAACTGGCGCTGTGGGGCTTGAGCGAGATGCGTTTCGGCGAGACCGCGCCGGCGGTCGCCGCGCTGCTGGCCGACCCGTCGCCGCTGGTGCGGGCCGAGGCGGCCGGGGCCCTTGGCGACATCGGGGAAACGCGCTGGCTCCCGGCGCTGCTGGCGCTGCTGCGCGACCCCGACCCGCGCGTGCGCGCCCGCGTCGCGCACGCGCTGGGCGACCTGGGCGAGCCGGACAGCATCGCCGCGCTGGAGTCGGCGCGGGACGATCCCGATGCCGCCGTCGTCGGGCAGGTCGACTGGGCGCTGCGCGAATTGCGCTGAAGGTCGGGGCCGGCAATCGGGGTGCGTTGAACGGAATGGGGCTGGGCGGGGTCAAACCCGTACGTCGTTAACCTTGCCACCGGAGACGCACCATGAGCGACCCAATTCAACCAGCGGTGCCAGGCGCGCAGCCGCGCCCAACACCGGCGCCCGATTCTGACGCCATCAAACAACGCCAGCGCGCCACCTGGGCCAGTGGCGATTACGCCGTCATCGGCGTCACGCTCCAGATCGTCGCCGAGTCGCTGGCCGAGGCGGCCGATGTGCGCGCCAACGAACGCGTGCTCGATGTCGCCGCCGGCAACGGCAACGCCACCCTCGCCGCGGCGCGCCGCAACGCCCGCGTCACCGCCACCGACTACGTGCCGGCCCTGCTCGACAAGGCGCGCGGGCGGCTCGAGGCCGACGGCCTGAGCGCCACCTTGCGCGAGGCCGATGCCGAGGACCTGCCGTTTGCCGACGGCGAGTTCGACGTGGCGCTGTCGACCTTCGGCGTGATGTTCGCGCCCGACCACCGGCGCGCCGCGGGGGAGATGTTGCGCGTTGTGCGCGGCGGCGGGCGCATCGGCCTGGCCAACTGGACCCCGGACGGATTCATCGGACACCTGTTTAAGACGGTCGGCGGCCATGTTCCCCCGCCCGCCGGCTTGCAGCCGCCGGTGGCATGGGGCACCGAGGAACATCTGCGCGACCTGTTCGGCGTCCATGCGCAGCACATCAGTATCGAACGCAAGATGTTCAAATTCCGCTACGCCTCGCCGGCCCACTGGCTCGAGGTGTTCCGCAACTATTACGGTCCCCTCAACCGGGCCTTCGCCGCGCTCGACGCCAACGCCGGGCTGGCGCTCGAGAAAGACATTCTGGCGCTGTTCGACCGCTTCAACGAGGGCGGGCCGGGCTCGCTGGTCGTGCCCTCCGAATACCTCGAGGCCGTCGTGTTCAAACGCGCGGTGCTGATGTAATCTGGCCCGGTGGCCCGGTGGCCCGGTGGCCCGGTGGCCCGGTGGCCTGCCGGCCCGGCCGCCTCAGGCGCCGCTGTCGACGGGCAGGTGGGCGTCGGTCCAGCCCGTGATGCCGGCCGACATCACGCGCACGTCGCTGTAGCCGAGGCTCTTGGCGCGCTTTGCCGCATTGGGCGCTTTGCGGCAAAGCGGGTTCGAGCAATAAAACACCAGGCCGGCGTCGAAGTCCTGCGGCAGCGCCGCGGCGTCGAAGTCGACCCCCAGATTGATGGCGCCGGGAACGCGCGCCCTTTCCCACGACTGCGTGTTGTTGACGTCGACGATCGTCAGCGGGCCTTTGCGCATGCGCTCATGCAGGTCTTTGGGGGAGATCGATTTCAGTCCCATCAGCATTGCGAACATGGTGTTCCTTTATGTGGTTTGGCAACAGAAAAAGCGTGGATCAGGTGCGCGAGCCGCTCGCGCCGACGCCGAGGCAACGCAGCACGGCGAGCAGCAAGCCCGTGCCGAGCAGGCCGGCCCCGACCAGGCTGGCCATGCCGATCGGGGCGAACAGCGAAGCGCCCATGTAGCCGAGGCCGCCGAGCACGAGGCTCCAGCCGGCGAAGCGGCGCGCGGCCTGGTCGGCCGCCGGCGAGCTTGCCGCACGGGCGCGCGCCGTGAGTATTTTCGGGATCGCGTTGGAGTAGGCCACCACCACCGCGCCGAGCAGCGCGCCGAGCAGCCGCTGCGACCATTCCGCGCTGATATAGTCCGGCGCAAGCCACGCGAGCGCGGCCGAGGCGCCGAGGATGAAGGCTGCCGCCAGGATCGAACGGCCCAACGAGAATGTCGCACTCATGATTTTTCCTTATGTGATTTATCAGCGGGTTGGCCGCCTCCGGCTCGCGTGACCGCCAGGCCGAAGGTTTGGGCGAAACTGAGCAAAGCGTCCTCGAGCACCGACAACTTGATGCGGTAGGTGATCGTGCGCCCCTGCTTTTCGGGTTCGATCAGGCCGGCCGCGACGAGCACCGCGAAGTGCGCCGACATGGTTGGCTTGGACACGTCGAACATGTCGGCGAGTTCTCCCGCGCCGATCGGCCCCTGCTGTAGATGCTGGAGGACCATGCGACGGGTGGGATCTGACAGGGCTTTGAAAATTGTGCTCATGTGTCGATTATTAGCTAATCATCGAACTATTGCAAGCGTTTTCGTTTTTCCCATTCCGGCAGCCCAGGCCGACGCCGGCGTGCGGCTTTTTCCAACAAACAATATTTCTGTTTTGAATGGCCATATTTTCAAGTAAAATTTTCTGCGAGATAAATTTTGCGCCCTTTGGAAACAAGGTCAATCCATTCGAAACGAGGAAAAAATGCTGTCAAGAATAATTGTTGCCTGCGCGCTGGCGCTGAGCTTCAGCGCATGCACCACCGCGCCAACCCGGATCGCGCTCGATTCGGCCGCAAAACAAGAACTGCTCGAGGTGACCACCTGGAACCAGTTGCCGCAGGACGAAATGATCGTGCGGGCGGAGGCGAGCGGCGTCGGCGCCGCGACCGGCGGCGGCCTGATCGGCGCCATCATCGATTCGAAGGTCGGCGAGTCGCGCCAAAACAAAATGCAGGCCGACATCGCGCCGTTCTATGCAGCGGTCGATGATTTCGATTTCCGCACGCTCTACACGCAGGCCCTCACGGCAGCGCTCGCCAGCGGAACACCGGTCAAGTTCGGTGCTGTCGAAACGCCGACGGTGTTGCCGACACCGGCCGAAAGCGAAGCGCGCATAAAAGCGCTCGCCGCCGGCACGGGCATCATGGTGTTGCAGACCGCCTACACGTTTTCGCCCGATTTCAAGCACCTCCAGGTCACGACCCATGCCGCAATCTCGCGCGCAAAGAGCGAGCAGAAAGCGTTTTTGAACTCCTATGTGTACGTCTCCGCGGCGACCGGCGCGGGCGGCGTCGAGTCGATCAAGGCTTGGGCCGATGCCAACGGTGCGCAGTACCGCGCCGCCTCGAATGAGGCCGTGCAGCAGATCATGCAGATGCTCAAGCTCGATTTGATGGCCAACGCCACCGATCCGGCCGACCTGCCGAAAGCGGCGGCCCCCGTCGTCCCCGGCGTGTACCTCGGCGCCGGACCCTTGCCGGTGCTCGCCTCCCAAAACGGGCGGGTCATTCTGCGCTCGTTGAGCGGCAACCTTGTCTCCGTAGCACAATAGAAACCGGAAAACCACACCATGAAACCATCGATTTATTTTTGTGCGCCCCTGCTGTGCTGCCTGCTGACGGCCCACGCCGCGCCGGTTGAAAAGACGCCCTTGAGCTACGACGCGCAAGCGACCGAGATAGTCCGGATCACGCCCCTGCAGGGCGCCTGCGCCATCAATTTCATGAGCATCAGCGACCGGCGTTTCACCAAAGACGGCATCGGCGCCGACATGCCCATCCCGTCCGGCCCGCCGGAGCCCTGGATCAGCGCCAGCCTCGACACACTCAAGGCTTACGGCTTTCCGGTGACCCACAGCGCCAGTCCCGTGCCAGGCGCCGTCAATCTCGACGTGCGCCTGACCCGCGCCTACACCTGGATCACCCACATGCGCATCAACGGCATGGTGGCGATCGAGGCGGAATCGAAGCAAGCCGACGGCGTCAAAACCGAGAAGTTCCGCTCGGCCGGCAGCAAGACCAATATGTGGGGCGCGAAAAGCGAATACGTGACGGCCCTGAACTACGCGGTCAATTCGGTGGTCGACCAGATGGCGCCGGCGCTCCTGCGCCATTGCCAGAGCGCCAAAACGGCCGCGCGCTGAGCGAGCCCGGGCGTTCAACGCCGCCCTTGTGCAGCGTGCCCGCCGTCCCGGGGCGCCGGGCGCAACGGCGGCGCTTTCCATCTTGGGCCGGCAGCGATATCTTTGCTATGCTATCGACTTTGCGCTGGCCGGCGCCGCTGTCCGTGCCGCGGACCCTCATTTCGGAGCAGCACACATGGCCTCATTGCAAGATCAGTTCTTGAAAGCCGGACTCATCGACAAGAACAAGGCCAAGCTGGCCGCCCAGGACAAGAACAAGCAGAAAAAGGTCGAGCGCCGCACGGGCGCCGAGACGGTCGACGAGGCGCGCCTGGCCGCGCTCGAGACGCAGCGCAAAAACGCCGAGCGGGCGCGCGAACTCAACGCCCAGCGCGACGCCGCCGCCAAGCAAAAGGCGATCATGGCGCAGATCGCGCAGATGGTGCAGAAGAATCGCCAGAGCAAGGGCAACGGCGACATCGCGTACAACTTCACGCACGGCACCAAGATCGAACGCATGTACGTGTCGGCCGCGGTGCAGGCGCACCTGGTTGCCGGGCGCCTCGTCATCGTTTGCCAGGGCGGCGGCATCGAACTGGTGCCGCGCGTGATCGCCGACAAGATCGCCGAGCGCGACGCCTCGTTGGTGGTGCGGGTCAACAAGGCCAGCGCCGAGGTCGACGCCGACGATCCTTATGCCGCCTTCCAGATTCCCGACGATCTGATGTGGTAGGCACGCTGGAGCCGTTTAGCGCGGCGTCCCGAACACCTGGGTCCAGTAGATGCGCGGTCGTTCGAGCGCCGCGTCGAAGCCGTAGGCCGAGCCCATCTCGGTGAACTCGCGGTGCATGATGCTGGCGCAGTGCCCGGGGCTCGACAACCAGCCCGCGACCACTTCGGCCGGCGACTCCTGGCCGAGCGCGATGTTTTCGGCGATGCGCCGCCAGAGATAGCCCGCCTGCGCGGCGCGCTCCGACACCTCGCGCCCGTCCTTGCCCTTGTGCCCGAAATAGCGCTGCCTGGCCATGTCGAGGCTGTGGGCGCGGGCCGCTTCGGCCAGCGCGGGGTTCCACGACAGCGCAGGCGCGGCGGCGAAGTGCTGCTCCCCGCACAGCCTGCCGCTGGCGCGCGCCAGGTTGACGGCGGCCAAAACGCTCTCGCCTGCCGCGCGCAGGTCAGGCAGCCGGCTCGCCACCGGCGGCGGGGCCGGCTGGGCCAGCACGATCAGCCAGTTGTCGCCGCTCAGGCTGGCGCCGATGGCGGAATATTGCGTGCTCAACAGTGTCTTGCAATACCTGCGCACGAGCTCCCCCATCACGTAGTGGGTGTCCCGTGCGCCCGAGATCGAAATTGCTTGCGCAATGGCATCTCGATAACCGGCGCGCTCGAGCGCATGGTTCAACAAGGTGTCCGATGTGACCCGTACCCGGCCCAGGGCCGGATGCGGCGCCAGCGGGGCGACAGGCGCCGCGCGCGCGCCATTGCAACTGCCGGGCGCCGCGCGGTACTCGTTGATGAGGTCGACAAGCTTGTCGCGGCTTTGCGCGTGTGCCGGGGCGCACAGCGCGAGGCCGGCCAAAGCCAGCCAAGGCGCGAACGCCGTCCGTGTGCGAGTGATCATATTTTTCAAACGGGCTGTCCGCGGGTTTGGGTGTGCCCAAGCATACACCCTCGTGTTGCGCACGGTAGGTCGCCACTTGGAACTGAACGCCGGATGAAAAAAAGCCCGCCGAAGCGGGCTTTTTTTGACAGCGGCGCGAACCCTTAGAACTGGTTCATCGTGTTGTCTTTGCCGGAAGCTTTCAGGGCCGCTTCGCCGCTGAAGTATTCCTTGTGGTCGTCGCCGATGTCGGAGCCCGACATGTTCTGATGCTTGACGCAAGCGACACCCTGGCGGATCTCCTTGCGCTGGACGCCCGCGACATAGCCGAGCATGCCCTGGTCGCCGAAGTAGTCTTTCGCGAGGTTGTCGGTCGACAGCGCGGCGGTATGGTAGGTCGGCAGCGTGATGAGGTGATGGAAGATTCCAGCTTCGCGGGCGGCGTCGGCTTGGAAGGTGCGGATCTTCTCGTCCGCCGCGATCGCCAATTCGGTGGCGTCGTATTCGACGCTCATGAGCTTGCTGCGATCGTAGGCCGACACGTCCTTGCCTTCGCCCTTCATGCTGTCGAACATCTGCTGGCGGAAGTTCAGGGTCCAGTTGAACGACGGGCTGTTGTTGTAGACCAGCTTGGCGTTCGGAATGACCTTGCGGATCTCGTTGACCATGCCGCCGATTTGCGCGATATGCGGCTTTTCGGTTTCGATCCAGAGCAGGTCGGCGCCGTTTTGCAGCGAGGTGATGCAATCGAGCACGCAACGCTCCTCGCCCGTGCCGGCGCGGAAGTGGAACAGATTGCTTGGCAGGCGCTTGGGACGCAGAAGCTTGCCGTCGCGTTTGATGACGACGTCGCCGTTGCTCATCGACTCGGTCGAGACTTCCTCGACGTCGAGGAAGGAGTTGTATTGGTCGCCGAGGTCGCCCGGCTCGCGCGTTACCGCGATTTGCTTGGTCAGGCCGGCGCCGAGCGAGTCGGTGCGGGCAACGATGAGGCCGTTGTCAACGCCGAGCTCGAGGAAGGCGTAGCGCACCGCGCGGATTTTGGCGAGGAAGTCTTCGTGGGGCACGGTGACCTTGCCGTCCTGGTGGCCGCACTGCTTTTCGTCGGAGACCTGGTTCTCGATCTGGATGCAGCACGCGCCCGCCTCGATCATCTGCTTGGCCATCAGGTAGGTCGCCTCGGCGTTGCCGAAGCCTGCGTCGATGTCGGCGATGATCGGCACCACGTGGGTGATGTGGTTGTCGATCTGGTCCTGGATGGCTTGCTTGGCGGCGCCCTCGGCAGCGTCGAGCTGGCGGAACAGGCCGCCAAGCTCGCGCGCATCGGCTTGGCGCAGAAAGGTGTACAGCTCGCGGATCAGGTCGGCGACGGCGGTTTTCTCGTGCATCGACTGGTCGGGCAGCGGACCGAATTCGGAGCGCAGCGCGGCGATCATCCAGCCCGACAGGTAGAGGTAGCGGCGGTCGGTCGAGTTGAAGTGCTTTTTGATGGAGATCATCTTTTGTTGGCCGATGAAACCGTGCCAGCAGCCGAGCGATTGGGTGTACTTAGACGAGTCGAGGTCATAGTTGGCCATGTCGTCGCGCATGATCTTGGCCGTGTAGTTGGCGATGTCGAGACCGGTTTTGAAGCGGTTCTGCGCGCGCATGCGGGCGGCCGACTCAGGATTGATCGCGTTCCAAGCGCTACCTTCTTTTTCTTTCAAGCCGGCGATGGCGTTGATATCGTCTTGATACTGTGACATGTGAATCTCCTGGATGTGGGCAAGGTTGAAAGTCGTTTTAAGTATCGCTGCGTTGGTTCGACCACGTGCTAACAAGGCGGCGAGGAAGCGAAGTGCATGTAGTAATGATAGACGTTTTCCGCACGGGCATCGAGTCTTATATAAGACATATAACTAAAATTAATTCGTTTAAATTCAATGGCATGTAAAGTATTTTTTGTAATGTGGAATCGACTTTCGAAAAATGGAATGCTCGAGGCGCGCGTTCCCCGCTGTCTATTTCATATTGTGGAATGTCTTTTCATCCCGTGCGGAAATGTCATGGGTAGCATGCATTCCAGTTGGAAATATTGCGTAAAACGAAAAGTGCGGTTCATGTCAGCATCCTCGCGCAGTCCGGCCGGCCCGGAGCGGCGTTCGTGGCGGCGCAACGGGCGCGCCCTGTGGTCGCCATGTCGGCGGCAGTGGTCGCGTGAGGATTTTCAATTTCAATGTCTTGGCATATCATTGTCAAGTTTTCATGTCGACATAAAATCGAGGTCGGTTGTGCGATCAGTTATTCCTGCTGTTTTACTGTCACTCGCTCTCCTGTTGCCGTGCCTGGCGCAGGGCACCGATCGATTCGAGAGAATCTCGCCGGAGCAGGCCGGCTATTCGAGCGAAAAGCTGGAAAAATTAAGGGAGGCATTGCATTCCTCCGGCTCGCAATCGATGGTCCTCCTGCACGACGGAAAGGTCTTCTTTGAGTGGGGCGACATACGCAAGAAGATCCTGGTTCATTCGATACGCAAGGCCTTGCTCAGCTCCTTGTACGGAATCTACGTCGAGCGCGGCGCGATCGACCTGCAACAGACCCTGGCCCAGCTCGACATCGACGACGCGCCGCAAGCATTGAACGCGCAGGAGCGCTCGGCGCTTTTGCTGGACCTGCTCAAGTCGCGTTCCGGCGTCTATCACGCGGCGGCGGCGGAGGCTGAAAGCATGATCGGCGCCATGCCGAAGCGCGGACAGTTCGCGGCCGGCGCCCACTATTACTACAATAACTGGGACTTCAATGTCGCGGGCCATGTGTTTGAACGGGCCAGCGGCATGCGCATTTACGACGCCTTCGACAAACACATAGCACAGCCTTTTGGTTTCTGTCGATAGCATGTGAAGAATGACCGGCTTCCATTTGCCGCTGATGATGTCAATGGCCACCACCATTGGACAGCCGAGCGGATTCTCGATGTGCCAGGATTTCATCATAGAGTTACCTTCGTCCGCGTTGCTTGGCCTCGTCGGCGCCGGGATGGAGAAATTCTACATGGGGCATGGGGGCCCCTTGCCGGCGAAGGAGGTGTGCCGGCATCCGCACCAGCTTTCTCGAACCGAGGCGAAATCGGCTGCGCTTGCGACTGAGCCGGCAGCCCGAAGGCCGCAATGACAGCAAGTGCCAGGCCCGCTCGCTGGTGCCGACAAGCAAATGAAAACGCCGCCCACGGGCGGCGTCGGTTGCGCAAAATCCGGCGGGATTACTTCATCGCGCCTGCCACTGCCGGGGACGCTCCGGCCGGCTGTGCCTGCAAGGCGTTGTCGACCATTTCGCTCATCGTGATCTGCATCAAAACGGGATAGTCATAGGCGGCGCCCGACGCCATATCGACCCCGGCGCCAATCACGCCGCCGAAAAGAAGATTGCCCGCGAGCATGCCCTTGGTGCTGGACTTGATGGTTGCCACACCGGTCGGCAGGCCTGATTTTTCGCACTTGACGCTCATGTCGCCGAAGGCGCGACGCACGGTGACGGAACCCGGGGTGGTCACGAAGTACACGCCCTTTTCGTTCTCGAGCTTGCAGCTTGCACCGGCTACCTTGTTCCCTTCCGACAGCGTCTCGACGGACACAACCTGGTTGGTGCCGCTGACGATCGATGCACAACCGCTGAGGGTTGTGACTGCGGCGCACAGCGCCGCCAGGGAGATTGCGCGGGCGCGGAGGGGCATTTTTGTCATTTCATTCCTAGGTGGGTGCCGTTTGTCGGCTAATAATTATTAGTTGCCGAAACATTATATTTACGCAACTAACTTTCCGCAATGAATTTCGGATTTTGTAACCCGGCGGAACAACAGCCATCCCGCAAACAAAAACGCCACCCGAAGGTGGCGTTAATTTGTCCTGGGCGGCCCGGGGCGCAATCCCCCGGGTCGGGAGCGGCCGCTCTACAAATCCGACAATGCCGGCCCCCCCGGTTTGCCGAGCCAGGTGGTCTCGAAGCGCTTGCGCGCGGCGCCGAGCGCGGCCTCGTCGCCGCGCTGGCGGTAGACTTCGATCAGTCCGCTAAGCGCCCAACCGTTGCTAGGGGTGCGCGCCAGCGATGCGCGCAGCGCGTCCTCGGCCTCGTCGAGGCGGCCGGCGCGCAGCAGCGTCGCCCCCAGCGACTGGCGCACCGGGTAGTACCAGTACGGCGGCTCGGTGTACGGCAGCTTGTCTTGGATCGCGACGGCCTGTTGGTAGTATTTGATCGCACTCGGCCAGTCGCGCCGGGCATCGGCGAGGCGGCCGTTGGCGACCGCGCGCGCGGTTTGGACGATTTCGCGCGCCGGCACGCCCGTGTCGGTGGTGGGCTTGAAGTCGGCGTTGCGCTCGATGGCCGCGATCGCGTCGATTTCTTTGCGGCTGTCGGCGAGCGCCCCCTTGCGCGCGTGGCCGACCGCGCGCGCATAGTGCCACATGGCCTTGACCAGCACCAGATCGGGCCCGGGGTCGGGCAGCGCGAGCAGCGTGTCGGGACTGCTGAACTGCACATGCGAGAAATACGGCGCTGACTTAACAGGCTGCATCACGCTGAACTGCTTGACCAGCGCCGCACTGAGCGAGTTGTCGAGCTTGGCCGAGGTGAGCGCGGTCTTGCCGTCGCCCCCCATGAGCGCCGACACTATGACGAAGTGGATGTTGTGGGGATAGTAGGCGCCCTTGTACACGGGGTCGCTGTCGGAGGTCTTGAAGTATTTCTCGTCGACGGCGATCGCGTCGAGGTTGCTTTCGAGCGCGTCGCGGTACAGGCCGACACGGTAATAGATGTGCGATGGCATGTGGACGATGTGCCCGGCCCCGGGAATCTGCCTGGCCAGCTGGCGCGCGTAGGGCAGGACCTTGTCGGGATGGGTCGACGCCTCGACCGCGTGGATGTAATAGTGGATCGCGCCGGGATGGGTGGGATTGCGTTCGAGGATGCGCTCGAGCGCATCGACCAACTCCGCGGTGCGGTTCTTGGGCTTGCCGCCGCCGGCCTCCCAGTAGTCCCACGGCGACAGGTTCATCAGCGCGTCGGCGAACAGTACCTGGACCGTGTCGTCGGTGGGGAAATTGCGCGCCGCCTCGGTCATGGCGGCCGCGTAGGCCTGGTCGAGCGGCGCGCGCTCGGCCGGCGCCGGGGCGGCATAGCGCCGCGAGAAGGCCTTGATCAGGGCTTGTTCGGCCGGCTTTGCGGCGCCCGACAGCTTGACGGCGCGCGCCGCCGCCGCGACGGCGGGCACGACGGCGTCGGGGAACATCGGGTTGTTGATGTTCGGTCCCAGCACGAACGCCTCGCCCCAGAAGCACATGGCGCAGTTGGGATCGAACTGCTGCGCGGCGCGGAAGGCGCGGGCCGCTTCGGCATGGTTGAAGCCGATGGTCAGGCGCATGCCCTGGTTAAAATAGGCCTGCGCCTTGTCGCTCGCGGTCGAGATGCGATAATGCAGCGTGCCGAGGTCGGTGTAAGGGGGCGGGGTGCCGCCGGCGGCCTTGCCGGGCAATTGCTTGGACGGCTGGAATGGCGTGGTTTCGGCCTGCGCGAGGATCATGCGTTGGAGCAGGGGCGGGCGGCCGGGCCTGGTCGACGTGCACGCGGCGCCGTCGGCAAAAGCAAAAAACGGGTCGATCGGCTTGGCTGGCGCCGCGCTTGTTTGCGGCAGATTTGCCAGCACCAAAACGCCTACGCCCCCAATGGCCGCGATCGTCGCGGCAATGCGCGTGGTTTTCATGGCTTCCCCACTGCGGCGCCCGACAGCGCCAAAATGTAATAAATTAGACGCGGCGCGCAAATTCGAGTTCCTGAAAACGCGCCTCGCGGGTGCGGTGACGATAGTCGGTTGCGGCGCCAAATATAGCATGTTGACAACTAACGACGAACTCAAAAAATGACCGGAATGACAAACGCGGACGGCCCCAGGCTCAGACTGATCCTGGGCGACCAGCTCAATGCGCAACACCGCTGGTTCGGCGAGGTCGACGATGCGACGATCTATGTACTGATGGAGGTGCGTCAGGAAACCGACTACGTGCTGCATCACGCACAAAAGATCCTGGCGATTTTCGCGGCGATGCGCGCGCTGGCGCGGCAGTTGCGCGCGGCGGGCCACAAGCTGCACTACCTCGCCATCGACGACGCCCGCAACCTGCAATCGATCCCCGCCAATATCGACGCGCTGGCCGCGCAGTATCGCGCCACCGCCGTCGAATACCAGGAACCGGATGAATGGCGTCTGGACCAGCAGTTGTACCTGCATGGACGCCGCTCGCCGATCCCGTGGTTGATGGTTGACAGCGACCATTTTTATACGACCCGCAATGGCGCTGCGGATATCTTTATGGGACGCAAACAATGGTTGATGGAATTTTTTTACCGCCGGATGCGGGTCGAACATCAGGTGTTGATGGACGATTCCACAAAGCCGCTCGGGGGACAGTGGAACTTTGATCACGACAACCGCAAGCCGTGGCGCGGCGTCCCCGCCGAACCGGCCGATGCGCGGGCCTTGCACGACCATTCCGCCTTGTGGAAAACGATTGTTGGCGCGGGCGTCAAGAGCTTCGGCAATCCAAAGGCCGACCGGTTCGCATGGGCCCTTGACCGCGAAGAAGCCCTGCATCAACTCGATGCGTTCATCGACAATGCGCTGCCGCAGTTTGGCGATTTTCAAGACGCGATGAGCGCCAAGGCGTGGCGCCTGTTCCATTCCTTGTTGTCGTTCGCCTTGAACGTGAAAATGTTGAACCCGCGCGAGGTCGTCGCCAGGGCCGAGGCGGCGTACCAGGCGGGCCGCGCGCCACTGGCCGCGGTCGAAGGTTTCATCCGCCAAATACTGGGGTGGCGCGAATATGTGCGCGGTGTGTACTGGGCCAACATGCCCGGCTACGCCGAGAAGAATTTTTTCGGGCACACGCGCGCGCTCCCCGGGTGGTTTTGGGATGGCAAAACCAGGATGAATTGCCTTTCGCATGCGATCACCCAATCGTTGGAGCAGGCACATGCGCACCACATCCAACGCTTGATGGTTATCGGCAATTTCGCGCTGCTCGCGGGATTGGACCCGGCACAGGTGCACCGCTGGTACCTTGGCGTCTACATCGACGCGTTCGAGTGGGTGGAGCTTCCCAACACCGTCGGCATGAGCCAGTTCGCCGACGGCGGCTTGCTGGCCACCAAACCGTATGTCTCGAGCGCCGCCTACATCGATCGCATGGGTGACTATTGCAAAGGCTGCCACTACGATAAAAAGCTCCGTGTCGGCGAACGCGCCTGCCCCTTCAACGCGCTGTATTGGGATTTTTTTCAGCGCAATGCGGCCACGCTCGAGCGGAACCCGCGCATCGGCATGGTGTACCGCCAACTGGCCAAGATGGATGAAGCGGAGATCGCCGATTTCCAGCGGCAGGCGCGAAGCGTGACGGGGAATCTGGATTCCTTGTGACGCAATGCAGCGAGGTGGCCGCCAGAAACGGCGACGCCAACCGGTGGGGGTTGGCGTCGCGCACCAGGCATTGGCCGGAAACTTCCGGCCGGCTCTCGCTCAACCCCCGGCGAGCGCGCGCAGGGAGATGCCGGTGATGTACGCGCCGTAGGTGCCGAGCGCATACCCCAGCACGGCGAGCAACACGCCGACCGGCGCCAGCGCCGGGTGGAAGGCGCTGGCGACGACCGGCGCCGATGCCGCGGCGCCAATGTTCGCCTGCGAGCCGACCGCCATCATGAACAGCGGTGCGCGGATCAGTTTGGCCATCAGGATCATCAAGCCGCCGTGGACGGCGATCCATATCAGGCCCAGCAGGAACAGCCACGGACGGTCGAGCAGGGCGCTCAGGTCCATCTGCATGCCGATCGTCGCCACCAGCACGTAGAGCATCACCGTGCCGAGGCGCGAGGCGCCGGCGCCCTCGTAGGTGCGGGCCTTTGTAAAGCTGAGCAGCAGGCCGATGGTCGTGGCGATCACGACGATCCAGAAGAACATCGAGGTCAGGCTGTAGTCCTGCAGGCGCCATTCGGCCGGCAGGGTGGCGATCCAGCCTACCAGCAGTTGCGCCATGAAATGGGCCAGTCCGGTCGCGCCGAAGCCGATCGCCAGGATCATCATGATGTCGGTCAGGGTCGGGATGCGCGCGTGTTGCGCCTGGTATTTCTCGATGCTGTCTTTCAAGCGGTTGAGCGCGGTCAGATCGGCGCCGGTCCAACGGTCGAACGCGGCGGAGCGGCTGGCCAGGAACAGCAAAAACGCCATCCACAGGCTCCCCACCAGGACATCGACGGCGACGAACTGGCCGAACATCGTCGCGTCCACGTTGAACACCTCGCGCATGGCGGCCTGGTTGGCGCCGCCGCCGATCCATGCGCCGGCCACGGTGGTCATGCCGCGCCAGGTGTCGCCGGCCACGGTCTCGGGATGGATCACGCGCATCGCCTCGAACGCCACGAGGGCGCCGATCATGACGCCGACGGTTCCGGTCAGGAACATGATGATCGCCTTCGGACCGAGCCGGACGATGGCCTTGAAGTCGATCGCCACGCACAGCAGCACGAGGGAGGTGGGCAGGAGGTAGTCGCGCGCCACCGGGTACAGTTTCGAGGTCGTGCCATCGATCACGCCGAGTGTGTTGAGCAGCGAGGGGAGCAGGTAGCACAGCAGCAGCGCGGGCACGTAGTTGTAGAATTTTTTCCAACCACCATCCTCGCGGGAGGACGTCCACATCACGCCGCCGAGTATGACGGCGAGCATGCCGAAAATGACGGCATCGTTGGTGATCATGGGAACAGATACAGGCGGCATAGGGCGGGCTCCAGGGTTTTCTTGTCAGGACCGGGGAATGGCGTGCATTGTGCAGCCCGGCAATCTCGGAGCGGCGAGTATCGCCGGGCTTGCGGGCGCCGTCAATGATGAGAAGTGCGGCGGTATTGACATCCGGCCTGCCGCGGCCGGGTGGGGCGGGCGTGGGACGCTTCGGCGCTGGGAATGGCTTGAACCGGAATTGAACTGGATTATGGCCGATATTAGTAATTTCCGATCGCATCCCGCGATATAATCGAGCCTACAACGGCACAACACGGTTCATATCATGGTTCAACAATCCCCCGGGGCTGCCGACGGCGACCTTGCCCAATATCGCAGCGGCGTCGCCGCCAGGCTCGCCGGTTTGCCGGTGGAGACGCTGCGGGTGTGGGAGCGCCGTTACGGCATCTCCGACACCGGCCGCAGCGCCCATGGGCAGCGCTTGTATTCGGACGCCCAGGTGCGGCGGCTCCGGCTGATCAAGCAACTGGTCGACCAGGGTCATCCGATCGGCGCGCTGGCCCAGTTGCCGCTTGAGCAACTGGGCGCGCTGGCGGTGGTGCCGGCGGCGCGCGCGCCAGTGGGGCCGCTGCGGGTGGCGCTGGTGGGCCAGGCGCTCGCGCTGCGCCTGGGCGGCGGGCGCGAAATGCTCGCGCTCGACATCGTGGCCCATTGCCACGATCTGGGCGGCGCGGCGACGGCATTGTCGGGCGCCGGCGCCGAGGTGCTGCTGATGGAAATCTCTGAACCGGACGACAGTGTCGTGCCGGCGGTCGCCGCGCTGCGCCAACAGCTCGGCCTCGCCGCCGTGGTGCTTTACCGCTTCTGTTCCGGCGCCACGATCCGCCAACTGCGCGCGCACGGCTGCCTCGTCGCGCGCGCGCCGGCCGATACCGCCGAGATCGTCCTGCTCTGCCAGATGGCGCTCTCCGCCGTGCCGGCCCCACAGCCGCGGATGCAGGCGGCGCAGCCGCGCTTGGGGGCGCCGGCCCCGCCCCGCTTCGACGACCGGGCCTTGGCGCTGCTGGCCGCCGCCGGCAGCAGCGTCGCTTGCGAATGCCCGCGCCACCTGTCCGAGATATTGCTGATGCTGGGCAGCTTCGAGCGCTACAGCGAGCAGTGCGCCGCGCGCACCGTCGACGACGCGTTGCTGCACGAGCAACTAGGCCACGCCGCCGGCGCCGCCCGCATGTTGATCGAAACCGCGCTCGAGCGCGTTGCGCGGGCGGAGGGCCTGCCCTTGCCCGCCGGGATGTGAACCCGCCGGGATGTGAACCTTAAGCAGAGACCAGGAAAGCCATGCCAAACGAGGACATCGCCGACGCCAAGCCCGCCCCCGCCCCCGCCCCCGCCCCAGTCCACTACGGAGCGGTCGGGCCGGCCGGCGCCACCGCCCCCGCGCGCAAGAACGCGCGCGCGCAAACGCGCCGCCTGCAAGCGGCCAAGCTGCTGCGCAGCAAATGGACCGCCACCGTCCCGCTCAACAAGGAAAAGCATTTCATCGTCACCGCCCTGGTATCGCCGGACGTCCCGGGCGGGCTGGTCGACGCCGTCACGATCGAGGCGGTGCTGACGGGGCGCAGCTTCACCCTGCGTTGGCGCGAACTGAACGACGCGGCGCAATGGCTGCAGGGCTGGCGCTGACGGGCGCTGGGGGGCGCGGTTGGGCGTTTGGGCGTGGCCGCAGGGCCGGGCGGCCGCTACCAGGGCAGTTCGTCGCCGTTGTACGATCTGAACGAGCCGCTCGCGGCCGGCGTGAGCGCGTCGAGCACGCGCAGCATGTCGGCGGCGGCGTCATGCGCGGGGCGGCCGATGGTCTCTCCCCGAAACGGGCGCGACAGGGGCGAGTTGACGGTGCCCGGATGCAGCGCGACCAGCACGCTGTTCTTTTGGCTGCGCGAGACCTCGATCGCCGCCGTCCTGACCAGCATATTGAGGGCGGCCTTCGAGGCGCGGTAGCTGTACCAGCCGCCGAGCCGGTTGTCGCCGATGCTGCCCACTTTCGCCGACAGCATGGCCATGATGGCGCGTTCGCCGTCGAGCAGCGGCGCGAAGTGGCGCAGCAGCAGCGCGGGGCCGAAGGTGTTGGCCTCGAAGGTGGCCCGCATCTGCGTGGCATTGAGGTCGGCGAGGCGTTTCTCCGGCATGAATGCATCGGTGTGCAGCAGGCCGGCGGCGTTGATGATCAGGTGGTAGCGCGGGCCGTGCGAGAGTTGCCGCGCGGCCTCGGCGACGCTGTCTTCGTCGGCGAAGTCGAGCCGCGGCGACGACTGGCGATGCAGGCCACGCACCGACGCGCAGCGCGGCGACGCTGTCAACAAATCGACCAGGGCGGCGCCGATCGTGCCGGACGCTCCTGTCACAAGTGCGTGGAATTGGTCGGGAAGGCTGTCCATCATGCTGTGCGGCTCCGTTTTCATTGTTTCTGCATCGTTTCGGCATCGCTCAAAAAAACGCCAACATGCGTTGGCGTATCAAAGGGGGACGTGGGCGGGCGTGCCCGGTTTACATCTTCGGCATCAGCACGGTGTCGATGACGTGGATGACGCCATTGTCGGCGCCGATGTCGGTGTTGGTGACGTGGGCATTGTCGACCATCACCTTGCCGTTCTTGGCCTTGACTTTCACCGCGCTGCCTTCGACCGTCGTGACCATGCCTGGCTTGACGTCGGCTGCCATGACCTTGCCCGCCACGACGTGGTAAGTGAGGACCTTGGTCAGCGCGGCCTTATCCTTGAGCAGGGCGTCGAGCTTGGCCTTGGGGATCTTGGCGAACGCGGCGTCGGTCGGCGCAAAGACCGTGAACGGCCCCGGGCCCTTGAGCGTGTCGACCAGGCCCGCCGCCGCCACCGCCGTGACCAGGGTGTTGAACGTGCCCGCCGATTTTGCCGTCTCGACGATGTCGGCCGCACTTGCCGCGCCAAACGCCATCGTCATTGCTGCTGCCATGAGAAATTTCTTCATTGTGAGCTCCTGTAGTTGAATCATCGCGAAATGCGGGGTTTTTGACGGCTGTCACCGTGTGACCCGGTATCAAGCGCCTTTGCTTGAACCGTTGTTGAACCGTTTGATACTGATATTATCGAACAAATCTTGGTGTGTCCAACGTGATTCGGTACAAATATCGTCAAAAGCGGGTCATTATCGGTTCACTTGATGTGCGCCATGCCTGGACTTCCGCCGCCGCCCACGGCCGTTTTCGGGGAGCCGCGGGCCCAAACCCGGTATCATTCCTCCAGGGCGCCATCCGGAGACCGGAGCGCCGCGTCAGCCGCCGTGCAATAAGGCACTGCGGACAGGAGATTGGATTTTGTATGGTGATTGTGACCCACAGCGGCAAGTTCCACGCCGACGACGCGTGGGCCGTGGCGGTGCTCAAGATATTGTTTCCCCAGGCCGAGGTTGCGCGCACGCGCGAGCCGGCACGGGTCGAGGCGGCCGACTTCGCGGTGGACGTCGGCGGTGTTTGGGACCCTGCCACGGGGCGCTTCGACCACCACCAGAAGGGTTTCTCGGGCGCGCGGCCAAGCGGCGTGCCCTACGCCAGCGCCGGCCTGGTGTGGCGGGAATACGGGGCGCGCTGCGTCGGCACGCTCGCCGCGGCGCATACGGGGCACCAGCTGGCGGACGATAAGGCGGTGGAAATGGCGCATGCCATCGACGCCGATATCGTGCAGTACCTCGACTTGTCCGATGTGGGCGCGGCCAAGAACGCGCCGGGCGGCTATGGCCTGTCCGCCGTGGTGTCCGGGTTCAATCCCAACTGGCTCGACGAGCAAAATCTGGGCTACGGCGACGCCGCCGATGCACACAGGCTCAGTCAATTCACCCGCGCCATGGAACTACTCACCGACATCATGATCAACGCGGTCAAATACCGTGTCGGCGCCATGCTCTCGGTCGAACTGGTAAGGCGGGCGGAGGTGCTCGAAGAGGGCAGGGTGCTGTTTCTGGAAAACGGCGCGGTGCCCTGGACCCAGGTGGTGCGCAAGGAAATGCCCAAAGTGCTGTTCGTCATCAGCCACAATATCGCCGAGCAGCGCCACATGATCCACACGATCCCGGTCAGCCCTGACAGTTTCACCGCGCGCGCCGATCTGCCCGAGGCATGGGCCGGCTTGCGTGACGCGCAACTGGCGGCCGTGACCGGGGTCGACGACGCCGGCTTTTGCCACAATGGCCGGTTCATCGCGTCGGCCAAGTCCTATGCCGGCATACGCGCCATGGCGTCGCTGGCGCTGCAGGCCTTTGAAAAATAACGTGCCCGCGATTTACTTCGCGTTGAAAAACTCCGCGTGAATCAGGCTCAGGGCCAGGCGCCGGTCTTGGCGGTCGACCAGCATATAGGCCGCCACTTCGCTCGCGCCCGCCGCGCTCATGGTGACGCGCACGCCGCCGGCGAGCGCCGCCGACAAGGCCCGGCTGGCGATCGCGCTGCCCACGTTCGAGGCGTCGAGAACGCCGTCTCCGACCACCGCCACGATGGCGACCGCGTCGTTGCGGCTGACCTCGACGACGCCGGCCATGTGGTGGGTCGCCAGCGCCTCGTAGGCGGCGTCGAGATGCTCGCGCGAGAGCAGCACGTTGATCGCCGTTTGCGCCGTCAGGACGCTCTTGATGTTGATGCCGTTACGATCCAACGTGGAGGTGACCTCGGCCAGGATGCCGGGCTTGAAGCCCACACCCGGGCCGTGCAGCTTGAGGATGGCCACATCGTCGGTTGACGAGACGCTCTTGACGACATCGTGGGTGACGGTGCGCTCGCCGTCGATGACGGTGAACGCGTGCAGGCCAAGGTCGGGACGCGTGATGTTGAGGATGCGGATCGGGATCGCCTGGTCGAACAGCGGCTCGACCGTGCGCGGATGGAGAATCTTGGCGCCAAAATAGGACAGCTCGGCCGCCTCCAGGTAGTGCAGCCGGGCGATCGAATGGGGCGCCTCGACCGCGCCTGGGTCGGCGCTCAGGAAGCCGTCCACATCCTTCCAGACGTCGAGCGATTCGGCGCCGATGCAGCGCGCGATCGACGCGGCCGAGTAGTCGGAGCCGCCGCGCCCGAACAGGGTCGTCTTGCCGTCCCGGCTCACGCCGTAGAAGCCGGGCACGACCACGATGCCGTCGCCGGCCAGGGCCGCCGACACCTGCGCCGCGCTGGCCTCGAAATCGCAGGCGGCGTTGCCGAACACGCCGTCGGTGAACAAGCCGATATCCTCGGGCAGGGCCTCGCGCGCGGCGATGCCGCGGCTTTGCAGCACCGCCGTCAGCAACAGGCTCGAGAGGCGCTCGCCATAGCTGAGGATGACATCGTTGACGAAGTCGGGGACGTCGCCGATGTAGTGGATGCCGGTCAGGAAACGCTCGAGCTGGTCGAGGCGGGCGTTGAGGGCCGCCTCGGTGCTGGCGCGCTGCCGCAGGTCGGCGATGTTGGCGTCCAGGATCTCCTTCTTCAGGGCGCGCAAGGTCAGCGTGTAGTCGCGGCTCTCGGCCAGCGCGGACAGCTTGCCGGCGCCCTCCTTGGCGGCCTGGACGCAGGCGACGAGCGCGTTGGTGATGCCGAAAAACGCCGACACCACCAGCACCAGCGGGCGCTGGTAGGTTTGCACGACATTGACCACGCGGTCGATGTCTTCGGGGCGGCGCAGGTTGGAGCCACCAAATTTGACGACGATTTTCTTCATTTGCTGATCCTGGACAAGCACTGCAATTATTGGGCCTTGGAAGTATGGGCGCGGGCCCGGTCCTTGTCAAAGTTCTCCTGGGACGCGCGGAAGCTGACCACTGCGCGGTTCGTCTATGCCGTCCCGCGGGGCCGCGCTTCGGACCTTTCCCGTCTTCAACTGGAAAAGGCCGTCATGGACGTTCCGGTCGTGCTCGCGTCGCTGCTGCTCATGCTGGCGGTGTACCCCGGCGCGGCGATAGCGTGATCCTGTTCGTCCCGCTTTGCGCGCCGCTCGGCGCGCGCCTGGCCGATCCGGGCGCCGCGCCGCCGATGTTCAGCGGCGTGTTCATGGAACAACTGGTGGCCTTCGTCAGGCTGTATTACGCTTCAAGCGAGCAGTGATTTGTACAAGTTGAAGCAGCTGACAATACTGATCAGTGTGCCAACGAGGAGCAGCAAGGCGCGTGTTGCCAGCCGTTTTGTGACCAACGCGGCGAAAGGCGCGGCAAACAAGCCGCCAATGACGAGGCCAAGCACCAGTACCCAAACCCCGGTCCCGATCATCAGCGCGAAAGCGGTCGCGCCGGCCAGCGCCAGGTAAAACTCAGCGAAGTTAACCGAGCCGATTGTCGTGCGTGGATCGCAACCGGAGCCGACCAGTGAAGTCGTGACCACAGGCCCCCATCCGCCGCCGCCCGCAGAATCGACAAAGCCGCCGAACAAGGCGAGCTTGCCGACATGGCGGGGCTGGTCCTTGCGTGGAGAGATCTTGCGCCATGCTTTGCTCAGGATGTACAGACCCATGATGAGCAGGTAGGCCGATATGAAAGGCTTCAATGCCTTACCGTCGATTTGCGTCACCAGCACCGCGCCAAGAATCGCCCCGATCATGCCTGGCACCAGCAAGCGCAAGAACAGCCTTTTGTCCACATTTCCCAGTTTTGCATGCGCCACCCCCGATACCCCGGTGGTGAAGATCTCAGCGATGTGGACGCTGGCGCTGGCCATTGCGGGTGTGGCGCCCACGCTCAGCAGGAAGGTCGTCGAGGTAATCCCATAGGCCATGCCGAGCGCTCCGTCGACGGCCTGGGCGAAGAAGCCGACCGCCACTGCGGCCCAGAACATCCTGTCGGAAAGGGTTTGCTTGACAAGCGAAAGCACGGTGCCGGAATCGTTCCCTTGGAGGAAGCGGGCCAGGACAAATATCACCAGCGTTAGCATGACCAGTGAGGTGAAGCCCATGGCCAGGCGAATGGCCAGCGGCAGTGGCGGGTTGGGATCTTGCGCTGCAAGCTGCGCACCTGGCTGCGCCGATATGCGCCCCAATTTCCGATACAGCTTCATGGTCTTCCCTTTTTCAGCGCTCTTGAATATGAATCCCGAACAGTAGCCGCATTTGATTAATACGGGAACGACACTTTTTCCCTTGTCTTATGACTTTCGTGTATAAACCGGCCGTTTTCGAATGCGGGGCGCGTGGCGGCGAGCGGCTGACCGAATCGACCATCAAGGAGAGCCTGGCGCATGGATTGAGCGGCGGGCGGTTACACGTAGTCTTTGATGAAATCGCCGTATGCGCGCCGATCGATTGCGCGCGGCGAAGTGGCGGCGATCGCCGCTGCGTATGGGGGGGCGCCGGTCGCCGTCAAAACCGGACGCGAACCACGGCACAGGGTTGTCGCGCGCAGCCAACGAACTAAAAGGGTGGCGAGAAAATCAGCAGGTTCCCGAATTGAGTGGCTGAAAGCGCGGTGTTTCAGTTCATAATTACATTTTTATCAACACAGGGAGTTCGGAATGTTTATGACCGCCATTCATGGGAGGCCCGCGAGGTCCTTCGCCGTCCTTGCATTGGTTCTGATTGGGATGTGGCTCGCGGCGCTCTATCTTGGGCTTCGACCCGAAGTGAAGGCTTATAGCAATCAGCCGGTATCGGACGCCCTGAGCGGGATCAACGCGCTGTTCGCTGGGATCGCCGTTGCCGGCGTGATCTTAACCCTGTTTCTACAGATGCATGAAGCGAAAATAATGGGGGAGGAACTAGAGAAAACCGCACAGGCCAACTTGGAAATGGTCAGGGCGAATGTGAGGATGGCGACGCGGGCGGATGAGCGCGCGGTGTTGGACTTGTTCCAGACCTACTGCAGCGAATACTTCCAGGTCGTGAAGGATTCCTCGATGAGCGTATTGATCCCCTGTGTCGCGAGCAAAGATTATTGCGATTTCGTCGTCAGCCGCTTGTTCGTGGCCGACCAGTTGCTGTTCCCCCCGGGATGCTGGGAGAAGGTGTCGCGTGTGAGCCGCTCCAGAAGCCTGGACGAGTTCGTCCTCCAGGAGCAGCGCGACCGGTACAAGTTGGACGAGTTGATCAATTTCTTCACGCTGCTGGTGGGGCTGAGCAATTCACGCGAAGCGATCGCGCGCTGCGATTTTTCGTATTCCTGGTGGCGCCCCTTGTTATGGATGATCGCCATTCAGCAGGAAAAACGCTACGCGGCCAGTGAAACGGTCAGAAAATACGCGACACCGCTTTACCTAAAGGCGGTGGTTCAGGGATTGGACGAGATATACGGAATGGCCCCGTTTTCTACCGATGGCCAATTGTGGGATTTTTTCGTCAATCATCCAAAATTGGCGAGCCATGGCATGGACGAGAGGTACAGGGAGCTTGCGATTGGCCGGGAAACAATAACGTGAACGGTTGACCGCTTGCAGACGAGGTGCCAGGCGGGGCGAAAAACGCGCCGTGTGGCGTGCCACGCAAGCGATTTTCAACCAAGCATGGCGCGCGTGTGCAAGATGGGAAACGTTCAGCGATGTGTGTCGCGGGCCCCGAAGTGGGGCGCCGAAGGCCGCCCAGAGTCCCATGAGCAATATTCGGTTAGCATGGTGCCACTATGCCTATTCCAATCCACTCGATGAAACGCTTCCTCGTCCTTTCCACCGTCGCCGCTTTGGCCTTCGGGGCGCTGGCGTGGGTGCTCGTGCAGAAAACCCGCGGGCCGGCCCTGGCCGGTTACCAGGTGGCGGCGCGGCCACTGGTGCAAACCGTCGTCGCCACCGGCCGCGTGGCGGCCGTGTCGCGCGCGCAGGTCGGCAGCGCGGTGACCGGGGTGGTGCTCGCGCGCCGCGTGCGCGAGGGCGACCTGGTGCGGCCCGGCGACGTGCTGGCGGTGTTGCGCGCCGACGAACTGGCGGCCGCCGTTCGCGAGGCGCAGGCCGCCCTGGCCCAGTTGCAGCAGTCGACACGTCCGCAGGCGCAGGCCAGCCTGCGCGCGGCGCAGGTGCGGTTGGAGCAGGCCAGCCGCGAAGCCAAGCGTCGCCGCGACCTGTTCGCGCAACGGATGATCACGCGCGAGACGATGGAGCAGGCGGTGCAAGCCGAGACGCTCGCCCGCAGCGCAGTCGAGCAGGCGCAGCTGACCGCCCGTTCGCTCGTGGCCGGCAACCCCGGCGAGGCGGCGGCGCGCGCCCGGGTGGCCAGCGCCGAAGCGCAGTTGGCCAAGACCACGATCCGCGCCGAGGTCGCCGGCACCGTGCTCACCCGCAACGCCGAACCGGGCGACCTGGTGCAGCCCGGCCGCGTGTTGTTCGAAATCGCCCGCAGCGGCGACACCGAGATCCTGGTGCCGCTCGATGAAAAAAACCTCGAGGTGCTCGCCATCGGCCAGGCGGCCATGTGGGTCGCCGACGCCTATCCGCTGCGTCCGTTCCCGGCCAGGGTGGGCTTCATCGCCCCCAGCATCGATCCGCAGCGCGGCACGGTGGACGTTCGCCTCACCGTGGCCCCGGTGCCCGGATTTTTGCGCCAGGGCATGACCGTCTCGGTGAACGTGGAAACGGGCCGCCGCGGCAGCGCCATCGTCGTGCCGAACGACGCGCTGGCGGCCACCGACGGCAGCCAAGCCGCCTTGTGGCTGGTCGAGGACGGCCGCGCCACGCGGCGCCAGGTGCGGCTCGGCTTGCGTGGCCTCACCCAGACGGAAGTGACGGCCGGTTTGCGGGTCGGCGACTGGATCCTGGCCGACGCCGAGGCCGCGCTGGCACAAGGCGGCCGGGTGCGGGTGGTGGCCACCGGGCTGGGCGCCGACCCCGCAACGCGCAAAGAACTGCCGGTCAAGCTGGACTGATGCCGATGTGGATCGAGTGGACCATCGCCACCAGGTTCCTGCGTGAGGGCAAGGCGCAGAGCACCCTGATCCTGGTCGGCATCGCCGTGGGGGTCGCGGTGATCGTCTTCCTCACCGCGCTGATCACTGGACTGCAGGGCAACATCATCAACCGCACCCTGGGCACCCAGGCCCACATCAAGGTGCAGCCCACGCAAGAGAGCAACCGGATCCTGCCGGTCGCCGCGGGAAGCGCGCACCTGCTGCTCGAGAGCAAGCGCGCCCAGCGCCTTCGCTCGATCAACAACTGGCAGCAGGTGCGCGATGTGCTCGACACGCTGCCGCAGGTGACGGCCGTGTCGCCCTTGATCTCCGGGCCGGCGTTCGCGCGGCGCGGCGAGGCGCTGCAGTCGGTGGCGCTGGTGGGCATCGACGCGCCGCGTTACCTGCGCATCATCCCGGTCAAGGATGACATGGTCGCCGGCGTGTTCCGCATCGGCGCCGGCGACACCGTGATCGGCAAGCAGCTCGCGACCGACCTCGGCATGCGCGTGGGCGACAAGCTGCGCCTCGACGGCGGCCAGGGGCGCGAGAGCGTGGTCAACGTCGCCGGCATCTTCGAGCTCGGGGTGCGCGAGCTCGATGCGCGCTATGTGTACCTGGACATGAAGCAGGCGCAGTCGCTGCTCAACCTGCCTGGCGCGGCGACGATCATCGACGTCACGGTCGACGACATCTTCGCCGCGCAGACGATCGCCGCGCGCATCGCCCGCCTGACCGGCTTGAAGGCGGAAAGCTGGATGGAAACCAATGCCCAGCTGATGAACGCCTTGCGCTCGCAGAGCCTCTCGACGCAGATGATCAGCGCTTTCGTGGCCTTGAGCGTGGCGCTCGGCATTGCCAGCGTGCTGTCGGTGAGCGTGGTCCAGCGCACCCGCGAGATCGGGATCCTGCGCGCCATGGGCACCACGCGGCAACAGATGCTGGGCGTGTTCCTGGTCCAGGGCGCGCTGTTCGGCCTGGCCGGTTCGCTGCTCGGCGCCGCAGCCGGCTATGGCCTGGTGGGCGCGTTCAACACCTTCGGGCCAAAACTGTTCTACATCCCGGTCGATCCATGGCTGCCGCTGGCGGCGACGGCGCTGGCAACGGTGACCGGCATCCTGTCGGCGGCCGTGCCGGCGCGGCGCGCCGCCTCGCTCGACCCGGTGGAGGCGATCCGCCATGTCTGAGCACGACGCCAGCGAGGAGATACTGCGCCTGCAAGGCCTGCGCAAAAGCTACAACGTCGGCAAGCCCACCGAGGTGGAGGTGCTGCACGGGCTCGACCTGCGGCTGCAACGGCGCGACTTCGCCGCGCTGGTGGGCGCGTCCGGCTCGGGCAAGAGCACGCTGCTCAACGTCATCGGCCTGCTGGACCGGCCGACGGCGGGCGAATTGTTCCTGCTCGGCGAGCCCACCCGGGACATGGACGACGCCAGGCGCACCGCGCTGCGCGGCAGCGCGATCGGCTTCGTGTTCCAGTTCCACCATCTGATCCAGGCCTTCACCGCGCTCGAGAACGTGCTCATGCCGCTGATGGTGGCGACCGGCAAACCAAGCCGCGAGCAGACTGAACTGGCCCGCAACCTGTTGGCCCAGGTCGGCCTCGAGGGGCTCGACCAGCGCAAGCCCGACCAGCTCTCCGGCGGCCAGCAGCAGCGGGTGGCGGTGGCGCGCGCGCTGGTGACCCACCCGGCGCTGCTGCTGGCCGACGAGCCCACCGGCAACCTCGACACCAAGTCGGCCGCCGAAGTGTTCCAGCTGTTCCGCAAATTCAACCGGGAGTTTGGCTGCGCGGTGTTGCTGGTCACGCACGATCCGCGCATGTCCGAGCAGTGCGACCGCACGATCAAGCTGGTGGACGGCAATATCGAGAGCGATGATGGACTTGGCTAGTGGGGAAAAGCCCGACACAACTTGGTGGCGCTTGGCAGCCTGTCCGTGCCGGAAAAAGTGGCGGGAACAAGGAATTGTGAATCCACAAAACAAGAACGCCAACCGGTGATGGTTGGTGTTGCGTCGGCTATGTTCCTGGAGGCCCGGGGCGGGATCGAACCACCGGCACAAGGTTTTTCAATCCTCGCGTCAACCAGGTGCCCTCGCTCAATTGAATGTAAGGCGAACTTGCATTACACTTCACGAACCAGATTTTAACGGGGGGGCATGCACAATGGCGATATTGACTGTTACCGCACGAGGGCAGGTGACGCTTCGAAAAGAGGTGCTGCAGCACTTGGGTATCAAGCCCGGCGACAAGATCGAAATCGACTTGCTGCCGGATGCAAGGGGCGTGCTGCGAGCCGCTCAGCCAAGCGGGAAAATAGGCGGTTTCGTTGGCTTGCTCGCAGGTCGGACGAAGAAAGTCGCGACCTTGGAGGAAATCAACGAGGCGTCTGCGCGAGCCTGGGCCGGAAAACCGTGAAGGTAACGGTCGATACGAACGTCCTCGTTCGCGCTGTCGTGCAAGATAATCCCGCGCAGGCGCAACTCGCTGCCAAAGTCTTGCTGGATGCGACATTGATCGCAGTGGCTTTGCCTTGCTTGTGTGAATTTGTATGGGTATTGCGCAAAGTTTACGGCTTCCCGGCTGCGGATGCGGCGCTGGCGATTCGCGCGCTACTGGACACCGCAAACGTAGAAATGAATCGACCCGCTGTTGAGGCCGGACTGACTGTGCTTGAGGCGGGTGGAGATTTCGCGGACGGCGTCATTGCGTATGAGGGAAATTGGCTTGGTGGCGAGACCTTTGTTTCCTTTGATAAAAAGGCGGTCGCGCTCCTCGCCGCGCAAGGTCAATCCGCGCGTAAGTTGTAAGTTGTAAGTTGTAAGTTGTAAGTTGTAAGTTGTAAGTTGTAAGTTTGACAGGGTGGCGGAACGTTGCGCGTTATTCCGCTTAAGAACGAACAAATGCCCGCAAGGACTCGGCCGTGCAGTGCTTTGTTTCTTGTCTTCGATTCCGCCCCATCTATTATTTGACGAACTTGCAATTCAGGACACTAGCCGAAACCAAGTCTTTTGATGTTATTGGTGGTCATGGGCGCGTGGCCCTCCGGTAGCAGCGCCAGACGTTCGTCACCAAGACGAAACCGCTGCGATACGCCTCTGTATAATCCTCAAAGGCGTGTCGCCGCGCGCCGCTGGCCGCGGCCGCACAGCCAACCTTAAAACGCCTCGACTCATGATTGATTTGGCATTCAACTCCGAAGATGTGCTCCTTGCGGTCGGACCCGCCTTGTACGAGGCGGGCATGGAAATCGTGGCGTCGAACCTGGTGCGCGTACTTGACCATGGCGTCGCTAACGTCGACGCCACTGTTGACGATGCACACGGCAAACGTCATGTGCAGTCGGTGCGCATGCCCGGCAAGGACGGCGCGCTCAATATCGACGACGCTTGCACTTGCGGGCGTGCGCCATGCGAGCATGTTGCGGCCGTGCTCATCGAATTGCTGCGCCTGGCCCAACTCAATTGGGGAACCAGCAGGCGCAAAAAGAGCGCCGGTCCGGACCTGCCGGTCCGTCGCATCGCCCCGGCGGCCCGGGCCACGCGACCGAAACGCCCCGAAAAAATTAGCCAGCCCGCGGCGGTGGCTGTGCCGCCGCGCCTGTTCTTCGCACTGCTGGCCGACCCGTCGTCCGGAGCGCCCGTGCTCGCCGCGTGTTACGTGCGCATGGCAGCGAAGGGCGGACAACTTAGCCTGATCCGGGTCGACGATGTTGCCGCCCTGCTCAGCACGCCGCCCTTTCCGCTCGAAGCGGGCGACCGCCGCATGATCGACCAGTACCTATCCCTGCGAGGCGCCGGTGGCGGCCCGGTCACGCTCAGCGGCTCGAAAGGCGCCGCGCTGCTCGAGGCACTGCTGGAGGCGGGCAAACTGGTGGATAAAGGCGCGCTGCGGGCATTGTCAAGTACCGGACCGGAGCGCGTGCTCAAAGGGCCGCCCCGTACCGGTGAGCTGGCGTGGCGCGCCGATATCAATTCTCTGACCCTGGCATGGCGTTTTGCGCAGGCGCCCGGTGCCCGGGATCCGGACGCGTCCCACTATATAGAACAGGTCCTGCCCACCGATCCGCCGTGGTATGTGCATCAGGATGCGTGCGGCGTGCTCATGGTCGCCGGCGGCGCGCACGGGGCGGCGGCGTTGTCGGCGCTGGTGCATGAGCGGATTACCATCGGCGGGGGCGATGCGGGCCCGGTGCTGCGCCAATTGTGCCGCGACGGTCGCGCGCATGCGCTGCCAGTCCCCGACGCCGCGCAGCTAAGCTTGTTGAAAGGGCCGCCGGTCAGCACCGAATTGCTGCTCGGTTGCGCCGCCCGGCCTGCATCGCCCCACGCGGCGCAGGGGACGAGCATGGATTTTTACGACTACGCAATGCTTGTCGTGACCCGCGGCGCCCAGCAGATGAGCGCATCGAGCGAGCAATCGCCGGTGCCGCCAGAGAACGCGCCGGCCTGGATTGAAGAACTCTTGAGTTGCAACGCGCCGGTGAGCCAGGCGCTCGCGCGCCTCGGACAGGCCGGCTTTGCAGCGCCCGACGACGCGCTCGCGAACAGCATGAGCGTGCGGGGCGCCTTGGTGTTGCCCAGCAGTGCACACTGGCTTGCTTTCGCGCACACCATCCTGCCCGAGTTGCAACAGTGCGGCTGGAAGGTGCGGAAGATGGGCAGCTACCGTTATGACGTACTCGCCGTCGATGATTGGTACAGCAGCTTCGAGGCGGGCAGCGGGCAGGCGTGGTTTGATCTGGAGATCGGCATCATCGTTGGCGGGCAGCGCATCGCCTTGCTGCCCATTCTGGTCAAGCTAATCCAACGTTCGCCCGGCGCGTTCACGCCGGCGTTTCTCGCGCGCCAGGCGGACGACGAATTAATGATGCTCGCCGTGCCCGATGGCCCGCGTGTGGCCCTGCCGTGGGGGAGAATCAAGCTGATCCTGGGGGTGCTGGACGAGTTGTATTTCAGCGCCTGCAGCGGCGCCGTCCTGCGCCTGTCGCCGCTGGACGCGGCGCGCGTGGCGCAGTTGGCCGGACACGCGGGCATGCGATGGCACGGGGGCGAGCGGCTCAGCGCGCTCGAGCGTGAAATGCACGCCTTCGACGGCGTCACGCCGGTCGCGCCACCGGCCACGCTACAGGCCAGTTTGCGCCACTACCAGCGCGAAGGGCTGTCATGGATGCAATTCCTACGCCAATACAATCTGGCGGGCATTCTGGCCGACGACATGGGACTGGGCAAGACGGTGCAGACGCTGGCACACATTCTTGTGGAAAAGGAGGCGGGGCGTCTGACACTGCCGGCCCTGGTGGTTGCGCCGACCAGCCTGATGGGAAACTGGCAGGACGAGGCGGCGCGCTTCGCGCCCGGGCTCAAGGTGTTGTTGCTGCACGGCGCGCAACGCCACGGACAGCTTGGCGCGCTGGCCGGCTACGATCTGGTGCTGACCACCTACGCGCTAATGTCGCGCGACGAAGATGCGCTGCGGCGCCAGCGCTTCCACCTGTTGATCCTGGACGAAGCGCAATATATTAAAAATCCCCGTTCCCGCGCCGCGCAGACGGCGTGCCTGTTGAACGCGAACCACCGGCTTTGCCTGACCGGCACGCCCCTGCAAAACCACCTGGGCGAGCTGTGGTCGCAGTTCCACTTCCTGCTCCCCGGCCTGCTTGGGCGCGAGCCCGAGTTCAACCGTGATTTCCGCCAGCCGATCGAACAGCTCGGCGACACCGCGCGCAACGCCTATCTGGTGCGGCGCATCAAGCCGTTTCTGCTGCGCCGGACCAAGGATGTCGTCGCCAAGGAATTGCCGCCAAAGACGACCATGATGCGCTTCGTCGAACTGAGCGGCATGCAACGCGATCTGTATGAGACGGTGCGTGTCGCGATGGACAAGAAGGTCAGGGACGCCATCGCCGAACGCGGCGCCGCGCGCAGCCACATCGTCGTGCTTGAGGCGCTGTTGAAATTGCGCCAGGTATGCTGCGACCCCCGCCTGCTCGGACCGGAGCGGTTTGACGCCGACGCCGCCAATTCGGCCAAGCTGGCCGAACTGCTCACGATGCTCGACGCGCTGCTGGCGGAAGGGCGCAAGGTTCTCGTATTCTCCCAATTCACCAGCATGCTGGCGCTGATCGAAACCGAATTGGCGGCGCGCGACATCGCCTACGTCGTGCTGACGGGACATACCAGGGACCGGGCCGACGTAGTGCGCCAATTCCAGCACGGCGCGGCGTCGGTGTTTTTGATCAGTCTGAAAGCCGGAGGGGTGGGCCTGAACCTGACCGCGGCCGACACTGTCATCCATTACGATCCATGGTGGAATCCCGCCGCGGAGGATCAGGCAAGCGACCGGGCATGGCGCATCGGACAGGACAAGCCCGTATTTGTCTACAAGCTCATCGTCCGGGATACGCTGGAGGAAAAGATCCAGTTGCTTCAGGAAAAAAAGGCATCAATGGCGGCGGCCGTGCTGGACGGCGAATTCGAGGCCGATGGCCAGCTCAGCGCCGACGACCTGCGGGACATCTTTGCCCCTCTGTCCGCGCCAGTGGCAGCTGCGCCCGAGTCGTCGGGGCGATTGCCTGCGCCCGGGTAGGGCTTGCCGGCGGCGCCGTCGATGAATCCGCCGATGGAGGGCGGCCCGCTCACGGTTGTTGCCCGGCCAACGGCCGACAAAGAACTTGCTTAAGCTGCTTGGGCGGCTTTGCTCGGCCCGGCGCCGACGCCGACAGCACCAGCAGCACCACCACCGTCATATCCGCCATTGGCGGACATGACTCCCCGCGCAAGCGGGGACCCATACTGAACCAGCAAATATTTGACGTTCGAACCTTTAGGCCAATGCACTAAACGGTTCGATCCCAAAACAAAACACCACCATACATTCCCGGGGCGGTCAGATGGGTCAATATTTCGGGGTCAACTCTAACCACAAGCGGGGGGGGAATTGGCGTTGGCACTGTTCGACGCACGGGACGGAGGTCCGGGCACATGCGATGGGTCTTGCAGTACGATTGCATGAAGACATAGAGGGAAATATGTTGAAGGAAGTCGGAGCCAGTGGCCGAATATCACCGGGAAAGAAATATGCGGGGAAGCTGTTCGACGTCATCCTTCATCCTGATGACAGGATCGAACTGATACCAGTGAGGGTAGTTGCGGCGGCGTGTCCTCTGGCACCGCAAATTGTTCAGGCGCCTGATGGATGGGTGCCGCCCGGCGGTTACGATGGATGCACGAAGTGGGCCCTGGACAACCGCGAAGCTCTCGAGCACTATGCGCGCGAGATCGAGGATCAGGGAACCGCTGCGGAGCAACTACAGCGTTTTTTGGACGGGCACCCGGAAATAATGTCTGGCGATCATTTCGAAATTTGATGTCTTCGTCAATCCGAACGAGGCCGCCAAACCTCGGTTGTTTCGGCTCTGGCGTCCGCCTATTTTCCAGCTGGCTTGTCGCGAGATGTCGGCGTCAGGTGTTCGATGACACCATTTCGGCTGATGACGATGGAAGTGCCAGTCGACTTCGCCAGGTCGTGGGCGCGCTGCGAGGCACGTTCCATGGCTTTCTGAGAAAGTCGCAGGTCACGGTCGTGGGCCAGATCGATAGGAAGTTTATTCATACGCGGGGGCGCTTCTTCTTCCATGCTCAACACTCCATCTGAGTGCGTATCGCTTGCATGCCGATCAAGGCCGGCAATGGGCCGGACAAACATCATTTCTGTTTCACAAACAAAAACGCCAAGCTTGAAGGCTTGGCGCAATGGTTACGATGTTCTTGGTGGCCCGGGGCGGAATCGAACCACCGACACAAGGATTTTCAATCCTCTGCTCTACCGACTGAGCTACCAGGCCAAGAGGCATGATTATAGACACTCAAACTGAACATTGCAAGAAGACCTTGGCAACTTTCGCGCAAATATGCGTACAAAGCCCCCAAAGCGCGGTCCCGCGCAGCCGCTATAATGCTTTGCATGAATAGTCCAACTTCCTCCCTGCATAGCCAGAGCGATGTGTGCATCGTCGGCAACGGCGCGATCGCCAAGACTTCCGCGCTCGGGTTCGCCCAGGCCGGCCACAGCGTCACCCTGCTGGCGCCGGCCGCCGCGCCGGCCCCCGCCGATGCCGCCGCCGGCGCCGCGGAGCAGCCCTGGGACGTGCGCGTCTACGCGCTCAACCACACCGCCCACACCCTGCTCTCGACACTCAAGGTATGGGGCGCGCTCGACGCCGAGCGCGTCGCCGCCGTCGATTCGATGGTCGTCAACGGCGACGGCGCCCAGCCCGGCGACCTGGCCTTCGACGCCTTTGGCGCCCACGTCGGCGCGCTCGCCTGGATCGTCGAGGACCGCAACCTGAACCAGGCGCTCGACGCCGCGCTCAAATTCGCGCCCAACGTCCATATAGTGCAAGGCCGCGCCACCGGCATCGCCAGCGACGACGCCGGCGTCACCGTGCAGCTCGAAGGCGGCGCCAGCATCTCGAGCGCGCTGCTGGTCGGCGCCGACGGCGGCCAGTCGTGGGTGCGCGGGCAGTGCGAAATCGGGATCGACTACCGCTCCTACCACCAGCGCGCCGTGGTCACCAATTTCTCCTGCGAGAAGCCGCACCACGGCGTGGCCCACCAGTGGTTCACCGGCGCCGAGGGTGTGGTGGCGCTGCTGCCGCTGCCGGGCCAGCGCGTCTCGCTGGTGTGGTCGGCGCCCGACGCGCTGGCCGACACGCTCATGCAAGAGACGCTGAGCGAACTGGCCGTGCGCCTCGGCGTGCTGTGCGAGGAAAAACTCGGCGCGCTGCGCCCGCTCACGCCCGAGATGGTCAAGGATGTGCCGCTGGTGCTGATCCGTCCGCACGCGATGACCGCGCCGCGCGTGGCGCTGGTGGGCGACGCCGCCCACGTGGTACATCCGCTGGCCGGCCACGGCATGAACCTCGGCTTTGCCGACGTCGCCGAACTGCTCGCCACGGTCGCCGCGCGCGAAGCGCAGCGCGGCATCGGCGACGCGCGCGTGCTGGCCCGCTACGCCAGGGCCCGCAAGGAGGATGTGTTCCTCATGCAGTTGGCCACCGACGGCCTGGCGCGCCTGTTCGGCACCGAACTCGAGCCCCTGCGCGTTGCGCGCAATTTGGGATTAAACTTGCTGGATAAATTGCCCATGATCAAGCGCCGCCTGATGGCGCACGCGATGGGAAAGTAATTTAGGCCGCTAGGCGACAGGGGGAATGTTCCCCATAACAAGGATTAACTGGAGAACCCATGGTAAAAACAAAAATCGTATTGACGCTGTTCGCGGGCCTGCTGGCCACCGGTGCGAACGCGCAGACGACCGAAGACAACATCCGCAAGGCGATCGAGCCGCGGCTGCGGCCCGGCACCAAGATCGTGTCGATCAAGCCGACGCCTTACGGCGGCCTGTACGAATTGCGGGTTCCCGGCGAGATCATCTACACCGACAAAAAAGGCGAGTACCTTTTCATCGGCCAGGTGATGGAAGCCGCGTCGGGCAAGAACCTGACCGAGGAGCGCCTCGCGGAGATCAACAAGATCAAGTTCTCGGACCTGCCAACCTCGATGGCCCTGAAAATGGTCAAGGGCAACGGCAAGCGCGTGATGGCCATTTTTGAGGATCCCAACTGCGGCTACTGCAAGAAATTCCGCAAGGAGACGCTCACCGTCCTCGAAAACGTCACCGTCTACACCTATATGCTCAACATCCTGTCGCCCGATTCGGCCGTCAAGTCGAAAAACATCTGGTGTTCGGCCGACCGCAACAAGGCCTGGGACGAGTGGATGCTGAACAACAAGCTGCCGCCGACCGCCCCCGCCGCCTGCATCGCGCCCAACGAGCAGATTTCCGAGCTCGGCCGCAAGTACCGCATCGATGGCACGCCGGCCATCATCTTCACCGACGGCAGCCGCATCGCCGGCGCGGTCGACGCCAAGGCCATCGAAGCCAAGTTCGCAACCATCAAATAAGCTTCGCAGGGAGAGCCGCGGTTGGCCCCGGCTTTCCCGCCGACTCCAGAAACCACATGAAGAAAACCGCGCCTAAAAAGCTGTCCTCCCAGCAGTCCGCCCAACAGTCCGCCCGGGTCCAATACAGCATCGTGCCAAAGGATCTGGCCGGCCACCTGTTCGAGGTGACCCTGCGCGTGGCGACCCCGGCGCCCGAGGGCCAGGTGCTGGCGCTGCCGGCCTGGATCCCGGGCAGCTACATGATCCGCGAGTTTTCGCGCAACGTGGTGCGCATCTCGGCAGAGTCGGGCGGCAAACCCATCGCCCTGGCCAAGATCGACAAGCACACCTGGCAGGCCGCGCCCGCCAAGGGCGTTCTCACGGTGCGCTACGAAGTCTATGCCTGGGATTTGTCGGTGCGCGCGGCGCACCTGGACCAGACCCACGGGTTCTTCAACGGCACCAGCGTCTTTTTGCGCGTGCTGGGGCAGGAGGAAACGCCGCACCAGGTCGACATCGAGCGGCCGTCCGACGCCGCGGCCAAGAGCTGGCGCGTCGCCACCTCGCTGCCCGAGCTGGGCGCCAAGCGTTACGGTTTTGGCAGCTACCTCGCGGCCGACTACGATGAATTGATCGACCATCCGGTCGAGATGGGCGACTTCGCCCTGGCCAGTTTCAAGGCGCACGGCATCGCGCACGACATCGTCATCTCCGGACGCGTGCCCAATCTGGACATGGCGCGCTTGCAGGCCGATTTGAAGGCGATCTGCGAAACCCAGATCGCGTTCTTCGAGCCCAAGACCAAGCGCGCGCCGATGGACCGCTATGTGTTCCTCACGCTGGCCGTGGGCGACGGTTACGGCGGGCTCGAACACCGCGCCTCGACCGCGCTAATCTGCGCCCGCGCCGACCTGCCCAGCACCGCCGCACCCAAAACGCCCGAGGTCGGCGAAGGCTACCTCAAGTTCCTCGGTCTGTGCAGCCATGAGTATTTCCACACCTGGAATGTGAAGCGCATCAAGCCGGCCGCCTTCGCGCCCTACGACCTGCAGGCCGAGACCTACACGCCGCTGCTTTGGCTGTTCGAGGGCTTCACCAGTTATTACGACGACCTGATGCTGATCCGCAGCGGCATCATCAACGAAGAGGCTTACCTGAAGCTGGTCGGGAAAACCATCGGCAGCGTGTTGCGCGGTAGCGGGCGCGGCAAGCAGAGCGTGGCCGATTCGAGCTTCGACGCCTGGGGCAAATACTACCGACAGGACGAAAACGCGCCGAACGCGATCATCAGCTACTACACAAAAGGTTCGCTGATCGCGCTCGCGTTCGACCTCACGATCCGCGCCAAGACGGCCGGCGCGAAGTCGCTCGACGACGTCATGCGCGCGCTGTGGCAGCGCTATGGGCGCGACTTTTATCCGACCGTGGGGCGCGGCGTGACCGAGGCCGAGGTCGAGGCCCTGTTCGACGAGGTGAGCGGACTCAAACTCAAACCGCTGTTCGACCGTTTCGTGCGCGGCACCGAGGACCTGCCGTTGGCCAAGCTGTACGCGCCGTTCGGCGTCAAACTGGCCGACGCGCGCAAGAGCGCCAAGCCGTCGTTCGATGTCGGCATCGGGCGCGACGGGGCGGACTGCAAGCTGTCGCAGGTGCACGAAGGCGGCGCCGCGCATTGCGCGGGCATGTCGGCCGGCGATGTGCTGGTGGCGCTCGATGGTCTGCGCGTCTCTGGCAGTCCTGGGAGCCTGGACGGTTTGCTGGCGCGCTACCGCGTCGGAGACACGGTGGCTGTGCACGCGTTCCGGCGCGATGAGCTGATGACCTTCAGCGTCACGCTGCAGGGCGACCGGGTGCCGGGCATCACCTTGTCGCTGACGGGCGACGCCAAAAAATCGGCGAAGCCAGTGCGCCCCAGCGCGTGAGAAGAAGTAGCGTCGCTGACTTCGGCCCGCGAAAGCGGGGTGAGGCGGGCGGCGAGCCTAATTTTCGCATACCCCGCGAAAAAAAACTCTGACCCCGGTTTCGCTCGCAGCGCCAAAATGCGGTCGACCTGACCTCGATTGCAGGCCGACAGGCTGCTAGCGTTTGAACAGGCGTTCCAGTTCGACGCCTGGTTCGGGCGCGCGCATGAACACCTCGCCGACCAAAAACGCGTTGACGTTGGCGTCGCGCATGCGCCGGACGTCGTCGGGCACCATGATGCCCGACTCGGTCACCACCAGTTTTTCGGCCGGGATGCGTGGCAGCAGGTCGATCGTGGTCTGCAGCGAGGTTTCGAAGGTGCGCAGGTTGCGGTTGTTGATGCCCACCAGCGGCGTGCGCAGTTTGAGTGCGGCGCTCAGTTCGTCGCCGTCGTGCACCTCCACCAGCACGTCCATGCCCAGTTCGTGCGCGCAGGCCTCGAGTTCGGCCATCAGGCCGTGGTCGAGCGCGGAGACGATCAGCAAGATCGCGTCGGCGCCCATCGCGCGCGCCTCGTAGACCTGGTACAGGTCGATCATGAAGTCCTTGCGCAGCACCGGGATCGCGCAGGCCGCGCGCGCCGCCTTCAGGTAGGCCGCCTCGCCCTGGAAAAAATTCACGTCGGTGAGCACCGAGAGGCAGGCGGCGCCATGGGCCGCATAGCTGGCGGCGATGTCGGCGGGACGGAAATCGGCGCGCAGCACACCCTTGGACGGCGAGGCCTTTTTGACTTCGGCGATCACGCCCGCGTTGCCGGCGGCGATCTGCCGGCGCAGGCTCGCCTCGAAGCCGCGCACATCGCGGCGCGCTTCGGCGTCGGCCTCGACGTCGCGGCGCAGGCTGGCGAGATCGCGGTGCTTTTTGGCGGCGGCCACCTCGTCGGCTTTCACCGCGAGGATCTGGTTCAGGATGTCGGACATGGGTGGGGTCAGTGTTGTTTCGACAGGGCGAGTTTGACGCCGAGCCAGATGAACAGGCCGCCGGTGACCCTGTTAAGACAGGGCGACACCAGCGGGCTTAATTTGAGGCGGGCGCTCGCGGACGCCGAAAACAGCGCCAGTGCGGAGCACCACAACGTGGATGCCAAACATCTGCTAGCAGGCGCCCAGTTGCTGGGTCACCTGCACGAACTGATCGAGCTTGGCGCGCGCGGCGCCCGACTCGATCGCGGCGCGCGCTTTTGCCAGGCCGTCGGGAATCGACGCGGCCACGCCGGCGGCGTACAGCGCGGTGCCGGCGTTGAGGGCGACGATGTCGTATGGGGCGCCCGGCGCGCCGCTGAGCGCCTCCATCATCATTGCCTTCGAGGCGGCGGCGTCGGCCACCTTGAGGTTGCGGCTGGCGATCATCTGCAGGCCGAAGTCTTCGGGGTGGATGTCGTACTCGCGGATCTCGCCGTTGACCAATTCGCCGACCATGGTGGCGGCGCCGAGCGAGACTTCGTCCATATTGTCGCGGCCGTACACTACCACCGCATGCTGGGCGCCGAGGCGCTGCAGCACGCGCACCTGGATGCCGACCAGGTCTGGATGGAACACGCCCATCAGGATGTTCGGCGCGCCGGCCGGATTGGTGAGCGGTCCGAGAATGTTAAAAATCGTGCGCACCCCGAGCTCGCGCCGCACCGGCGCGGCGTGCTTCATGGCCGCGTGGTGGTTGGGCGCGAACATGAAGCCGATGCCGCTTTGCGCGATCGACTGGGCGATCTGCTCGGGCTTGAGGTTGATGTTCGCGCCCAGCGATTCGAGCACGTCGGCGCTGCCCGACGAGGACGACACGCTGCGCCCGCCGTGCTTGGCCACGCGCGCGCCGGCGGCGGCCGCGACGAACATCGAGGCGGTCGAGATATTGAAGGTGTGCGCGCCGTCGCCGCCGGTGCCGACGATGTCGAGCAGGTTGGTGGTGTCGGCCATCGGCACCTTGGTCGAGAATTCGCGCATCACCTGGGCGGCCGCGGCGATCTCGCCGATGGTCTCCTTTTTAACGCGCAGGCCGAGCGTGAGCGCGGCGATCATGGTCGGCGACATCTCGCCCGACATGATCAGCCGGAACAGGTGCAGCATCTCGTCGTGGAAAATCTCGCGGTGTTCGATGCAGCGCAGCAGGGCTTCTTGTGGGGTGATCGGCATGATTGGATCCTAGGTGTCGTAGGGACTTCAGCGTACGAGAAAATTCTTCAGCAATGCATGGCCGTGCTCGGACAGGATCGACTCGGGGTGGAACTGCACACCCTCGATGTCGAATTCCTTGTGGCGCACGCCCATGATCTCGCCGTCGTCGGTCCAGGCGGTCACTTCGAGGCAGGCCGGCAGCGAGGCGCGCTCGATCGCCAGCGAGTGGTAGCGGATCACCGTGAACGGGCTTGGCAGATCCTTGAAAACACCCACGCCGGTATGCGCGATCAGCGAGGTTTTGCCATGCATGACCTGCTTGGCGCGAATGACCTTGCCGCCGAACGCCGCGCCGATGGCCTGGTGGCCGAGGCACACGCCCAGAATCGGCAGCTTGCCTTTGAACTGCCGAAAAATGTCGATCGAGATGCCCGCTTCGAGGGGGGTCTTGGGGCCGGGCGAGATGCAGATGCGGTCGGGCCGCATGGCGCCGATCTCTTCAATCGTGATCTCGTCGTTGCGGTAGGTGCGCACCTCCTCGCCCAGCTCCCCGAAGTACTGCACCAGGTTGTAGGTGAACGAGTCGTAGTTGTCGATCATCAGCAGCATGTCAGAGCTCCCCATCGAGGCCGTCTTGCACCTGTTCGGCCGCGCGCAGCACGGCGCGCGCCTTGTTTTCGGTTTCCTGCCATTCCATCTCGGGAATCGAGTCGGCCACGATGCCGGCCGCGGCCTGCACGTACAGCATGCCGTCCTTGATCACGCCGGTGCGGATCGCGATCGCCACGTCCATTTCGCCGCCGAACGAGAGGTAGCCGCAGGCGCCGCCGTAGATGCCGCGCTTGGTCAGTTCGAGTTCGTCGATGACCTCCATCGCGCGCACCTTGGGCGCGCCGGTCAGGGTCCCGGCCGGGAAGGTCGCGCGCAGCACGTCGAGGTTCGACATGCCCTGTTTGAGCTTGCCCTCGACGTTCGAGACGATGTGCTGCACATGCGAGTATTTTTCGATCACGAGGCGGTCGGTCACCTTCACGCTACCGGTCTCGGAGATGCGTCCGAGGTCGTTGCGGGCGAGGTCGATCAGCATCACGTGCTCGGCGATTTCCTTCGGGTCGGCCAGCAGCTCGGCCGACAATTCGGCGTCGCGCTCGGGCGTGGCGCCGCGCGGGCGGGTGCCGGCGATCGGGCGCAGCGTGACCTTTTTGGTGCCGTCCGGCGCGGTCTCGTTGCGCACCAAAATCTCGGGCGAGGCGCCGACGATCTGCATGTCGCCAAAATTGTAGTAATACATGTACGGCGAGGGGTTGAGCGAGCGCAGCGCGCGGTACAGCGTCAGCGGCGAGTCGACATACGGCTTGCGGATGCGCTGGCCGATCTGCACCTGCATCAGGTCCCCGGCCATCACGTATTCGTGGGCCCGCGCCACCGCCTTGAGGTAGTCCTGCTTGTCGAAGTCGCGGATCGCCTCGGTGCGCACCGAACTCGATGTGACGGGGGCGTCGACGCCGCGGCGCAGCATCATGCGCAGGTCTTTGAGGCGCTGGCGCGCCTTCGAAAACGCCTCCGGCTGCGCCGTGTCGGCGTACACGATCAAATAGAGTTTGCCCGACAGATTGTCGATCACGGCCAGCTCTTCGGTCACCATCAGGTTGATGTCCGGCAGGCCGAGGTCGTCCTTGGGCATGCTGTGGGCGAGCCGGGTTTCGATGTGGCGCACGGTGTCGTAGCCGAAGTAGCCTGCCAGGCCGCCGCAAAAGCGCGGCAGTCCGGGGCGCAGCGCCACCTTGAAGCGGGCCTGGAACTGTTCGATGAAATCGAGCGGGTTGCCCTCGTGCGTTTCGATGACCTTGCCGTCCTTGACGATCTCGGTGCGCTGGCCGAAGGTGCGCAGCACGGTCGTCGCCGGCAGGCCGATGAACGAATAGCGGCCGAAGCGCTCGCCGCCGACCACCGATTCGAGCAGGAAGGTGTTTTTGCCCGCGTTCTGGGTCTGGGCCAGCTTGAGGTACAGGGTGAGAGGGGTTTCGAGGTCGGCGAAGGCTTCGGCGATCAGGGGAATGCGGTTGAAGCCTTCGGCGGCCAACGATTTGAATTCGAGTTCGGTCATGCTTTTTCTCCAGGCCGCCAGCGTGGGTGTGGCGGTGGGTTTCTAAAAACCTGTCGGCGCGCGTGCGCTGCCGACAGCAATCAAGTGGGTTTACTTAGCCCAGGATTGCCAGCGTCGCCAAAGCCAGGCCTCAATCGAGCCGGTTTGCGTGACAGTGTGTTTTTGGATGAAAAACATGCGTGTTTGGTTTCAGTTTGCTGTGGTGTTATGCGAACTAATCAGGGTTGCCGCGTCTAGCAGCGTATTAACTATACCATCTGAATCGGTTTCGTGTATAGCCCGTCCATGGTTGTAACCGTAGGGCACGGTGAGCACGAAGCAGCCGGCCGCGCGCGCGGCCTCGGCGTCGTTGGAGGAGTCGCCGATGGCCACCACCTGTTCCGGCGCCAGCCCGAAGTCGGCGCACACCCGCAGCAGCGGCATCGGGTCGGGCTTTTTGCGGGGTAGGCATTCGCCGCCGTAGACGACCTCGAAGTAGGGCGCGAGGCCCTTTTTTGCAAGCAGCGGCGCGGCGAAGGCGAGCGGCTTGTTGGTCACGCAGGCGAGCCGCAGGCCAAGCCCGCGCAGCGCGTCGAGGCCTTCGACCACGTCCGGGTAGAGCACGCTGTGGATGCCGTTGACGGCGAGGTAGTGGCGCTGGTACGACAGCATCGCGGCGGCGAAGTCCTGCTCCACGCCGGCCGCGTCGAGGTCGAGCGCGAGCACGCCGCGGATCAGATTCTCCGAGCCCTTGCCGACCATGTGCTTGATCTGCTCTTCGCTGATCGGGCCCATGTTGAACTCGGCGCGCATGCCGTTGATCGCCACGTGGAAGTCGGGCACCGTGTCGAGCATGGTGCCATCGAGGTCGATGATGGCGGCCCGGATCGGCCCGTTACCGGCCCGCATGCGCGCCCACCGTCGCCAGTTCCACGCGCATGGCGTCGATGACGGCCTTGTAGTCGGTCTTGCCAAAAATCGCCGAGCCGGCCACGAAGGTGTCGGCGCCGGCCGCCGCGGCGGCCGCGATGTTCTCGGTCTTGATGCCGCCGTCGACCTCGAGCATGATGTCGCGGCCCGAATCGTCGATCATGCGGCGCGCCAGCGCGATCTTTTTAAGCGCCCCGGGAATGAACGACTGGCCGCCAAAGCCCGGGTTGACCGACATGATCAGGATCATGTCGATCTTGTCCATCACATGGTCGAGGAAGTGCAGCGGGGTGCCCGGGTTGAACACCAGGCCGGCCTTGCAGCCGTTGTCGCGGATCAGCTGGAGCGAGCGGTCGATGTGCTCCGACGCCTCCGGGTGGAAGGTGATGATGTTGGCGCCGGCCTTGGCGAAGTCCGGGATCAGGCGGTCGACCGGCTTGACCATCAGGTGCACGTCGATCGGCACCTGCACGTGCGGGCGGATCGCCTGGCACACCAGCGGGCCGATGGTCAGGTTGGGGACGTAGTGGTTGTCCATGACGTCGAAGTGGATGATGTCGGCGCCGGCGGCGACGACGTTGCGCACTTCCTCGCCGAGGCGGGCGAAGTCGGCGGACAGGATGCTGGGGGCGATGCGGTAGGTGGTCATGGCGTGGCCGGGCAGTTATGGATGCGCTATTTTACGCTGCGCCCGGAAACTTATCGTGCCGGCCCCCAATCGGGCCGCCCATTGTATGATTGCATCGAAGGCGCGCCTGGGCGGGCGCTTATATGTACACGAACATGCGCACGAACATGCGCACGAATATGCGCACGAGCAATTTTAATAGTTCTTACCAAGGATATCCCATGGAATACGCTTTCGACGTCAACGTCAAGACCCAGTACATCCCGGAGCAGTCGGACCCCGAGCGCCCGCTGTTCGTGTTCAGTTACGCGATCACGATCAAGAACACGGGCACGGTGGCCGCGCAGCTCATTTCGCGCCACTGGGTCATCATTAACGGCAACAACCAGACCGAGGAGGTGCGCGGCCTCGGCGTGGTCGGCCATCAGCCGCTGCTGCAGCCGGGTGAGCAGTTCGAATACACGAGCGGCACCCAGATCTCGACGCCGCAGGGCTCGATGTTCGGCGAGTTTTTCTGCGTGGCCGAGGACGGGCACCAGTTCGAGGCCAAAATCCCCGAATTCATGCTCTCGCTGCCGCGCACGCTGCACTGATCAAGCGGGCGGGAGGTCGTCGCCCGGAAGCTTTTTCTCGGGCGGCGCCTGTGCGATCCGCTCCTGTTTTTCGGGCTCACGGCCCGAAAACATCGTCCACCAGACGATGAACACCAGCAGGCCCAGCGCCGCCGCCGCCTCAACCATCAATAGCCACATACCGATCCCCATGTCATATACACGCCGTAGTTTACCCGTTTCGGCCGGCCTCGGCACGATCGCCTGCGCCGCCGTGCTGGCCGCCTGCACCACGCCGGCGCCAAGGCCGCCGCTCGTGATGCCGCCGCCGGTGCTGGTGGTGTCGCCGCCCCTGGCCTTGCCGCCGGCGGAGCCCGAGGTCGCGCCGGCGCCGGCGCCGCTGCTCACGCCAAGCACCTTCGCGGCGCTGCCGGGCTGGCAGGGCGACGACCTGCGCGAGGCCTGGCCCGCGTTCATGGCCTCGTGCGGCGCGCTGGGCAAAAAGCCACAGTGGGCCGCGCCATGCGCGACGGCGCGCGCGCTCGACGGCGCCAACGGCGCCGGGGTGCGCGAATTTTTCGAGTCCAATTTCGTGCCGCACCAGGTGCGCGCGGCCGGCGGCGCAGACACCGGCCTGATCACCGGCTACTACGAGCCGCTGCTGCGCGGCGCGCGCAAACGCGGCGGCGCCTTCCAGACGCCGCTGTACGGCGTGCCCGACGACATGGTCACGGTCGAGCTGGCCGGGGTCTATCCGGCGCTCAAGACGATGCGCTTGCGCGGGCGCGTGGTCGGCAAAAAAGTGGTCCCCTACGACACGCGCGCCGAAATCGCGGCCTCCGGCATCGCCGGCAAGGAGTTGCTGTGGGTCGACGATGCGGTCGAGGCCTTCTTCCTCGAGGTGCAAGGTTCGGCAGGGTCGCGCTCGACGGCGGGCGCGAAACGGTGCGCGTCGCCTATGCCGACCAGAACGGCCATCCGTACAAGGCGATCGGCCGCTGGCTGGTGGAGCAGGGCGAAATGACCGCGGCCCAGGCCTCGGCCCAAAGCATCAAGGCGTGGATCGTGGCCAACCCGACGCGCCGCCAGGAGCTGTTCAACGTCAATCCGAGCGCGGTGTTTTTCCGCGAGGAGCGCCTGCCCGATCCGCGCGTCGGCCCCAAGGGCGCGCTCGGCGTGCCGCTCACGCCCTCGCGCTCGATCGCGGTCGACCCGTCCCATCTGCCGCTTGGCGCGCCGGTGTTCCTGTCGACCACGCAATCGAACAGCGAGGTGCCGATGCAGCGCCTGGTCATGGCGCAGGACACCGGCGGCGCCATCCGAGGCGAAGTGAGGGCCGATTTTTTCTTCGGTTTTGGCCATGAGGCGTCGGAGAACGCGGGACGCATGAAGCAGCGCGGGTCGCTTTGGGTGTTGCTGCCAAAGCCGGCCGCGCCGTGAGGTTTTGCTACTAAAACTGGCGCAAAACATGATTTCTTGAGCACGCAGGGGCTACAATCTGCGTTTTCGTCCAGCTCTTATCTTATTAAGGTATGTATCCCATGGAATATTCAGATCTGCTGATCGAGACCCACGGCCGCGTCGCCGTGATCCGCCTGAACCGTCCCAAGGCGCTCAACGCGCTCAACGACAACATGATGAACGAGCTCGGCGACGCGCTCTATAAATTCGACGCCGATCCGGCGATCGGCTGCATCATCCTGACCGGCAGCGAAAAAGCCTTCGCCGCAGGCGCCGATATCGCGGCCATGGCCAATTACGATTATGCCGACACCTTCGGCGGCAATTACATCGGCCGTAATTGGGAGCACATCCTCAATGTCCGCAAGCCGGTCATCGGCGCGGTGTCCGGCTTTGTGCTCGGCGGCGGATGCGAACTGGCGATGATGTGCGACTTCCTGATCGCGTCCGATACCACCAAATTCGGCCAGCCAGAAATCCGCGTCGGCGTCACCCCGGGCGCGGGCGGCACCCAGCGCCTGCCGCGCACGATCGGCAAGTCGAAGGCGATGGACATGCTGCTGACGGCGCGCATGATCGACGCGGCCGAAGCCGAGCGCACCGGATTGGTGTCGCGTGTCGTTCCCGCCGATAAGCTGATGGAGGAGGCGATCGCGGTCGGCACGACCATCGCGGCCATGTCTGTCACGGTGGCGATGGCGATCAAGGATAGCGTCAACCGCGCATTCGAGACCACGCTGACCGAGGGCGTGCGCTACGAGCGCCGTTACTTCCACGCCGCGTTCGGGACGCCGGCGCAAAAGGAGGGCATGTCAGCCTTTCTCGCCAAACGCGCGCCCAACTTCGACGGACTTTAAGACGAGTGCCGGCGGCGTGCCTGGCTGGCGCCGCGGCGCCGGCCCCGCGCATTTCGCCAATGTCGGGATCGGCCGGGCGCGGACACCGATGGCATGGCCACCCCGCCACCCCGCCACCCCGCCCCAGTTGGCGGGACCGGCACTGTTAAAATAGGCCCATGCCGTCGCCCCCCCACACTTTATCCGGATGAGCAACATTCCGCACAGCGCCGGTGACCTGTTCCGCCATGTCAGCGCGGAGAAGGCCCAGTTCTACCGCCTGATCATGGACACCTTCGCCTCCGCCAAGCGCCAGTTCCGCCTGCAGCTGCGCCCCGACGAGGTGCGTCTGGAGGCGGCCTGGCCGGACGCGGCGCCGCCGGTCGAGGAGATCCAGCTGGCGCTGTCGCAACTGGCCGAATGGGGCAACCTGGAATCGCAACCGGACACCGCGCGCGTCTCGAGCATCGAAGATTTTTACAAAGCCCGCTTCCTGTACCGCCTGTCGCTGGGCGGCGAGGCGGTCGAATCGGCGCTGACCACCTTCGCCCAGGCGCTGGCGCGGCGCAGCGAATTGCAGACCGTCGCGCTCGAAGACATCCTGACCCAGCTCAACGCCCTGCGCACCCTGGCCGCCGCGCCCGCGCTCGATCCTGCCAAGGTGCACGGCGTGCTGCGCGACCTGGTGCGCGTGTTCGAAGGCCTGGCCGACAACGCCCAGGCCTTCATGGCCGGCGTGGCGCGCACCATCGAACTGCAGCAGGCCGACCCGCACGCGGTCATGACCTTCAAGCAAAGGCTGATCGACTACCTGCAGCGTTTTGTGAGCGACCTGGTGGGACGCTCCGGCGCGATCGTGCAGCGGCTGAACGAACTTGCCCCGCACATCGAGCCGCTGCTGGCGCTGGCGGCCCAGCGCGAAACGCGCGACGCCGCGCCCGGCGACGACGCGGCCCAGGAGCAGGCGTTCGCGCTGCGCCAAGACAGCTGGCGCGAGCGCTGGCGCGGCCTGTCGCGCTGGTTCATCAGCGACGGCCATATCCAGGCCCAGTCGGAAATGCTGCGCGCCAAGGCGCGTTCGGCGATTCCCCAGTTGCTCGCCGCCGTGGCCGCCCTCAACGAGCGCCGCAGCGGGCGCAGCGACCGCTCGGCCGATTTCCGCATCCTGGCGCGCTGGTTCGCCGACACCGACAGCGACGACGACGCCCACCGCCTGTGGCGCGCGGGCTTCGCCCTGAACCCGGCCCGCCACCTGAGCCTGATCAGCGGGCCGGCCGGCCGGCCCGACCCTGTGCCGGCATCGACCCCGTGGGCGCAGGCGCCCGCCGTGCAGATCCATCCGCGCCTGCGCGAGCGTGGCGAGATGACCGCGCGCGGCCCGCTGCCCCATGTGCGCGAGCGCGAGGCCGAACGCGCCATGCTGGCGCTGCAAATCGCCGAGGAGCGCAGCCAGCTCGAAGCGGCGCGCGCCGCGCTGGCGACCGGCGTGCCGACCCGGCTCTCCGATCTGGGCCGGCTCGAGCCGCAGGCGTTCCGCCTGTTCCTGGCCTTGCTGGGCGAGGCGCTGGCGGCCCAGAGCTCGCCCGAGCAGGCCGTGGCGCGCCAGAGCGCCGACGGCTTGCTGCAGATCCGCCTCGAGCCGCTCGCGGCGGACTCGCGCGCCAGCATCGCCACCGAGCTCGGCATCTTTTCGGGGCGCGACCACCTGCTCACCATCACCTCGACCATGGAGCCGTCGTGACCGGGGCGGGGCCCCGGGCGGGCAAGGACCGGCGCGCCGACGCCCACGCCATCAAGGATGTGCTCAGCCGGCACCGCGACGAGGAGCGCCGCGACGCCCTGCGCGCACTGCTGATGCGCCCCTTGATGACGGCGGCGCACGCCGATTTCGCGGCCGTGCGGCGCCACGCCGACGCGCTGCGCGACTGGTTCGCCCAGGCCACCGGCTGGATCCTGCATATCGAGCGCGATTGCGCCCGGCTCTACAAGCGGCCGGCCGACCTGGGCGATCCAAGCCGCGGCGCGCCCGCCTTCGACCGCCGCCGCTACGTGCTGTTTTGCCTGGCCTGCGCGGCCCTCGAGCGCGCCGATCCGCAAATCACCCTGCACACCCTGGGCGAAAAGCTGCTGACCCTGGCGTCCGAGCCGGAACTGGCCGCGCGCGGCTTCGCCTTCACCCTGGAGGCGCAGCACGAGCGGCGCGAACTGGTGGCGGTGTGCCGCTTCCTGCTCGAACTGGGGGTGCTGCACCGGGTCGCCGGCGACGAGGACGCCTTCGTCGCGCGCGACGGCGACGCCCTGTACGACGTGCAGCGGCGCGTGCTGGCCGGCTTGCTGGCGGCCACGCGCGGCCCCTCGACCTGGCCGCCCGACAGCGCCCCGGCGACCCTGGACGCGCGGCTCGAGGCGCTGGTCGAGGAATACACGGCCGACAACGAGGAGGGCCGCCGCACGGCGATGCGCCACCATCTGGCGCGCCGCCTGCTCGACGACCCGGTGGTGTACTTCGACGAATTCGACGCCGATCCGGCCCTGCGCGCCTACTTCCAGTCCCAGCGCGGCCCGCTGGCCACGCGCCTGTGCGAGGCCGTGGGGCTGGTGCCCGAGCAGCGCGCCGAAGGCGTGGCGCTGGTCGACGAGGGCGGCGACCTGACCGACGCGGCGATGCCGGCCGAGGGCACCGCCGCCCATATCACCTTGCTGGTGGCCGAATTCCTGGCCGGGGCGGCGCGCGCGCGCCCCGGCGCCCCGGTGCCCGAGGCCGAGGTGGCCGCCTTCATCGGCGCGGCCGCCCCGCTGTACGGGCGCTATTGGAAAAAAGCGGCGCGCGAACCGGGCGCCGAGGCCGAGCTGGCGCGCGACTCGCTGGCCCGGCTGGCCATGCTGCGCCTGATCCGGCGCGACCCGGACGGCGCGAGCGGCTTGCCGGCGCTGGCGCGCTTTTCGCTCGGCGACACCGAACTGATCCCCCGCAAAACAACCGGTGCGAACCCGGCCGCAACAGACAACCAGGCGAACCTCTTCTAATGGACGACACCCTCTTCCTCGCCGATCCGGCCCAAGCCGCGCCCGCCGCCCTGCCGGCGCTGCCGGAGCCGACCCGTCCGCGCTGGCAGCCGCTGCGGCTGGGCCTGGTCGAGCTGTTCCACTACGACAGCGAGGAATTCTGGTTCCGCGACGGCCACCTGCTCCTGCGCGGCAACAACGGCACCGGCAAGTCCAAGGTGCTGTCGCTGACCCTGCCGTTCCTGTTCGACGCCCAGCTCAAATCCTCGCGCATCGAGCCCGACGGCGACGCCGGCAAGAAAATGGCGTGGAACCTGCTGCTCGGCAAGCACGAACGGCGCATCGGCTACGCCTGGATGGAGCTGGGGCGGCTGGGCGAGGACGGGCGACCCGAATACCTCACGCTCGGTTGCGGCATGGGCGCGGTGGCCGCCCGCGCCAGCGTCGACAGCTGGTTCTTCATGAGCGAGGGCCAGCGCATGGGGCAGGACCTGTGGCTGATCAACCCGCAGCGCGCGGTGCTGACCAAGGACCGGCTGGGCGCCGCGCTGGCCGGCAGGGGCCAGGTGTTCGACACGGCGGGTGGCTACCGGCGCGCGGTCGACGAGCGCCTGTTCCAGCTCGGCGAGGTGCGCTACGGCGCGTTGATGGACACCCTGATCCAGCTGCGCCAGCCGCAGCTGTCGAAAAAACCGAACGAGGACAACCTGTCCGGTGCGCTGACCGAGGCGCTGCCGCCGCTGCCGGACGACCTGCTCGGCGACGTGGCCGACGCCATGGGCCAGCTCGAGGAATACAGCGCCCAGCTCAGCGAGTTGAGCGCGCTGTCCAAGGCCATCGGCCAGTTCAACCGGCGCTACAAGGTGTACGCGCGGGTCGACGCGCGGCGCCACGCGCGCACCCTGCGCACCGCGCAGACCGGCTTCGACAACGCCAGCCGCGACCTGAACGAGGCGCGCGCCGCGCTCGAGACGGCGCAGGAGGCCGAACGCGCCTTGCAGGCCCGGATCGCAGCCGGCGACGCGGCCCTGCTGCGCGAGCGCGCGGCGCTGGCCGAATTGCAGGCCGATCCGACGATGCGCGACGCGCGCCGGCTCGAGGAGGTCGCCCAGCACACCGAGCAGCGGCGCCGCGACGTGCAACTGGCGCAGGCCGCGCTCGACGAGGCCGCGCTGCGCCACCGGCGCGAGGACGAGGCGCTGGGCCTGTGTCGCAGCCGGGCCGATTCGGCGCGCGCCGCGCTGGCGCACGCGCTCGAACCGGCCGCCGGCGCCGCCGGCGACGCCGGCCTGGCCGAGCGCGACGACTATCTCGACGCCACGCGCCTGTTCGCCGCGCCCGAGCTGCTGGCGCGGGCCGAGGCAGGACCGTTCGCGCTGGCGCGGCAAAACCTGCTGGCGCTGGCCGCGCACAGGCGCGACGACCTGGCAGCCCTGCAGCGGCGCGTGCGCGCGCTCGACACGGCCGAACGCGACCGGGCCCAGGAGCTGGCCGGGCGCAACAGCCTGTCCGACGAACTTGCCGACGTGGGCGCGCAAGCGGCGGCGGCCGAAATCGATATCGAGCAGTGCGGCGCGGCGCTGGTCGCGGCGTGGCAGGAGCATCTTGGCGCCGTGCGCGAACTGCGCCTGGACGACGATGGCGGCGCGCTGGCCGCGCTGGCCGAATGGGTAGCCACCCTGGAAGGCGACAATCCGGCGCGCGCCGCGCTGCACCGCGCGCAGCAGCAGGCCAGCGAGCGCCTGGCCGAACGCCTGGCCGCCGCGCGCCAGCGGTCGGCGGCCCTGGACGCGCAGGACCTTGCACTGCGCGCCGAACAGGCCGCGCTCGAGCGCGGCGAGGACAAGCGCCCGCCGGCGCCGTATCATCGCGCCGAGCAGGCCCGCGTTGAAGGTGCCAAGCCGGGCGCGCCGCTGTGGGAATTGATCGAGTTCCGCGCCGGCCACGCGGCCAGCGACGCCCAGCGCGCCGGGCTGGAAGCCGCCCTCGAGGCGGCCGGCCTGCTCGACGCATGGCTCGCCCCCGACGGGACCTTGATCGAGGCCGACGCCTTCGATACCCTGCTGGTGGCGCGTTTGCCCCTGGCGCATTCACTGGCAGACTGGCTCGAGCCGGCCCGCGGCGCCGTTGTCGACGAGGCGCACATCCTGCGCCTGTTGCGCAGCGTGGCCTGCTGCGAGCGGGAGGACGGCGACGCCGAAGCCTGGGTCGCGCCGGACGGCAGGTTCCGGGTCGGCCCGCTGCATGGCGCCTGGAGCAAGCCGGCCGCCGAATACATCGGCGCGGCCAGCAGGGCGCAAGCGCGCCGCCGCCGCCTCGACGAACTGGCGGCGCTGATCGACGCGCTGGCCGCGCAATTGGCCGCGTCGCGCGCGCAGGAGCGGCAGATCGTCGCACAGCAGCAACAGGCCGCCGACGAGTGGCGCAACGCGCCCGCCGACGAGGCCCTGCGCGCCGCCCATGTCAGCGCCAGCGGCATCGAACGGCAGCGGCGCGCGGTCGCGCTGCGGCTCGAACAGGCAGACACCCGTGTGGCTGCCGCCCAGGAGCGCTGGCAATCGGCGCGCGCCTTGCTGGCGCAAGATGGCGAGGACCTCAAACTGCCGGTCGACGCGGATGGATTGGCGCGCACCGAGGCCGCACTGCTTCGCTTCGAGTCGGCCTTGCAGGCGCTCTTGCTGGAGGCCCAGAACGTGCGCCACGCGCTGCCGGAGCTGGCGCGCCAGGACGAGCGCGCGCAGGAGGTCGCGCACGACGTCGCGCTGCGCCAGGCCCACCTGGATCAGGCCGCGCTGGAGCGCGACGAGACAGCCGCGCGCCTGCAGATCCTGCGCGCGACGGTCGGCGCCAAGGTGGAGGAATTGATGCAGCGCCTGGCGGCCACCAGGGTTGCTGTGGAGCGCGGCGAAAAATCCCTGCGCGCCGATATGGACGCCTTGAATGCGGCCAGCGGCCAGCGCGCGCGCGGCGAGCAGCGGGTCGAGGATGGCGCGGCGACGCTGGCCGAGCGCAGCGGGGCGCGCCAGCAGGCGATCGTGGGGCTGGAGCGCTTTGCCGCGACCGGCCTGCTGGCGGTCGCGCTGCCCGATCTTGACACCGGAGCGGCGCAATGGACGATCGAGGCCGCGCTGAACGTGGCGCGCCGCGCCGAGCATGGCCTGCAGGATGTCGACGCCGACGACGCCGACTGGAACCGGGTCCAGAGCCAGGTCTCGCGCGATTATTCGGAGTTGATGACGGCGCTGACCGCGCTCGGGCACCAGGCCCAGGCCGACACCAGCGACTATGGCCTGATCGTCACCATCATCTACCAAAACCGCCCGGAACGGCCCGACCTGATCGAGCTGCGCATCGCCGAGGAGATCGCCCAGCGCAAGGAGCTGCTGACGGCGCGCGAGACCGAGGTGCTGGAAAACCACCTGCAGGCCGAAGTGGCGGCGGCGATCCAGCGCCTGCTCCAGGACGCCGAGCGGCGCCTGGACGCGATCAATGCCGAATTGGCCAAGCGCCCGACCTCCACGGGGGTGCGCTTCAAGCTCGTATGGGAGGCCCTGCCGGCGGGCAGCGAAGGGGCTCCGGTCGGCCTCGATACGGCGCGCAAGCGCCTGCTCAACACCAGTTTCGACGCCTGGTCGGAACAGGACCGCAAGGTGGTCGGCGCGATGCTGCAGACCCGCATCAGCGGCGAGCGCGCGCGCGTCGACGCCGAGTCCGGAGGCGGGGGCAGCCTGCTCGAGATGCTCGGGCGCGCGCTCGACTACCGGCGCTGGCATCGCTTCCGGGTGCTGCGCTGGCAGGACGGCCAGTGGCGGCCCCTGTCCGGTCCCGCGTCCAGCGGCGAACGCGCGCTGGGCCTGACGGTGCCGCTGTTCGCGGCGGTATCGAGCTTCTACAGCCACGGCGGCTCGCCACACGCGCCGCGCCTGGTGCTGCTCGACGAAGCTTTTGCCGGCATCGACGACGCGGCCCGGGCGCACTGCATGGCGCTGGTGCGCGAATTCGATCTCGATTTCGTGATGACCAGCGAACGTGAATGGGCATGCTATGCCGAGCTGCCCGGTGTGTCGATCTGCCAGTTGCAGCGTCATGAGGGGATCGACGCGGTGTATGTGTCGCGCTGGAGCTGGGACGGCCGCGCGCGCCGCGCCGAAGCCGATGGGGCGCGTCGTTTTCCGGCGCCGCCGGCCGACCCGGGGCCGTAGGCGATGGCCGCGCACGAACGGCTCGAGCGCCTGTTGGGTGGCGCGGCGTTGCGGCCTCTGCGCCAGCGTTTGCGCGCCCGGTATGAGCGCGGCCTCGATGGCGGCGTCGTCACCCTCGGCAGGCTGACCGCCTTGGAGCGGGCCGCGCTGTCCGGCATTCTTGGGCGCCGTGGCGGGCAGGGAGCTGCGATGCGCATCGATATCGGCGACCTTGATGCGGCCCTGCGGCATGCGGCGCTGGCGGAGTCGCTGCGCGATGCCCTGCAACTGCTGGACGGCCCGATCGTCGACCGCGGCGCGCAGCAGGCCGATACGCGGGCCCAGTGGGAGGGCGTGCGTGCGGCGTGCGGTGAGCCGAGGCTGGCGTCGCTGCTGGCGGATCCGAGGGGCCTCGGTTTGCTCAAGCGTGTGGCGGGCGCCGATCCGCTGCTTGGCGGGCTTGTATGCGAGGCGGCGCAGCGTGTGCTGGCGCGCTTGCCGGCACCGGCGCAAGCGCGTTCGCACCTGGCCGCCGATGTGCTGGGCGACGCCCATGGACTCGATCCCGGCCGGCCGGTCGCCACCCTGGTGCTGGCAGTGCTGCGCCGCCGCGCCGCGGACGAGGCCGAGTTGGCGCTCGAGAGCGAGGAAACGGTGCGCGAAATATGGGCCGCCGCCGGAGTCTTGGTCAACGAGTTGGCCAGGCCGGTGTTGTTTCTCAATTTGCCAGGTGCGCCGTCGACCTCGGGCGAGCCGGCCTACCTCTCGCTGCGCGCCCTGTTGCGCGCTCCGCCATCGTGGCGGGTTGCCGGCCTGCCTGTGTACGTGTGCGAAAACCCGAACCTCCTCGCCATTGCCGCCGATGTCTTGGCGGGCCGCTGCGCGCCGCTCGTGTGCACCGACGGCATGCCTGCCGCCGCACAGCGCACCTTGCTGGGGCAACTAAGGGCGGCTGGCGCATCCTTGCGCTATCACGGCGACTTTGATTGGCCAGGCATCACGATCGGCAATCTGGTGATGCGTCAGTTCGGCGCGGCGCCCTGGCGCTTTTTCGCCGCCGATTACGAAGCGGCGGTAGTTGGGGGAGGGCGGCCGTTGGGCTCCGCCGTGGTTGCGGCCGAATGGGACGCCGGTTTGGCGGGCGCGATGCGTTATGTCGGCTGGGCAATCGATGAAGAGGCGGTCGCCGAGGCCTTGTTGCGGGACCTTTCATGAAAATCCTTGCCAAGCGGGAGAGTGCTTTGCTATAGTTCGCCTCCCCGCTGAAACGGCAGCAAACAGTAGTGGCTGCAACGGTGGCGGGGACGGTCGGAAACGACGGTGAGGTAAAAATAGAGGTTGACGATTACGCTGCGCTGCTTCATAATCTTGCCTCTCTGCTGCAACGAACACAACG
>NZ_PXWF02000115.1 GCF_003011895.2 Massilia glaciei
CACTCTGCCGTCCTATCCATGCGCGCTTGCCGTTGAGCATCAGGTGCCATTCGTGCACCTGGCCGAAAAATGTCTCGCGCTGGTCCGGATCGAGAATTCCGGCCAATTCGGCCAGGACGCGGGGGTCCCAAAAGCGAAGCAGTGCCTTGCGCTGGTCCGGCAGTTCTATGTCCAGCTTCAGTTGGAGCAGTTGCGTCAGGCCGCGAAGGTCTTGCGGCGCGATGAGCCATGTGACGGCCGGCAGCGCCATCTCCAGAGCCGCCATGCTTGTGACGACGCACGCATCAGCTAGCTCAGCATCGACGAGCCAAGGGCCTGCATGCGCCAGCGGGGCATCGGAAGTGCCTGAAAAGAGCGGGAAGAGGCCAACTCCCTCCTTGAGATTGTCGCCATGGAGGTTTTTGAATTGGGCGCCATCAACCAGCGCGTATAGCCTTAGTGCCGGCTGCTCCTGTTGAAGGTGGGCGAGGCGTTCCGCCACGTCGCTCGTCACTCCCGCACCACGGTCGAACCGCCGCTGGCCGCCGCCGTGAGCAGACAATCCAGACAAATGCCGGACGTGGTCGGCGCGGCGATCAGGGACGTCGCAATCCGTTCCGCACCGCTGTCGTCGGGAGGGGCATCGCCAAGGGAGGACTCGTTCGACCATGTGGTCGTGATCTGGCTTGAGATGAGGCGCGCCCCGCAGGCGGTCGCATCCCCGTGGCGAGCATAGCCGTTACCTGCGCCGTCTACGAGGTCAGTCGGCCCGGCGGTGATCGGGAAGGTGCCCTTGCACTTTGGGCACACGGTCATGTCCCCGACCCGGGCGACGTATTTTCCGTTGATATCAAAGGTCAAATCGGCGCCGATGACGGTTCCCCCATGGGTCGTTTTGTCGCCCATCACGATAAGTGGTTTGCTCAAACAATTTTCCTTTTCTCAGGATGTCTATTTGAAATCGGTCAAGCCATGGAACATTTGATTTTGCGCAAGACGATTGCAGATCGGATTGAGATCGGAAAGCGGACACACGATGGAGGACGCCCCTTAATGACGTTAAAACGCGGGCTGACGACGGACTTGGAGATCCAGGAATGCTCACTCGCGCGAGCATTCCGAGCCTGTCGCCCCGAGCGTGGCACCTTTGATTCCGAATAAGGGCCGCGCGGCCCTGAAATCGACAATGCAGATGGACGCCAACCCGTGCCGCCCATTCTGCGCCGCCGGCGTCGGCTCGCGCATTTCGGAACTACAACTGCGAACAACCATCCCCCACCGCCCATGAAAAGCCCTTTGCTCAAGCCCGTACCAAGAAGCATCCCCAGTTTCGTGGCGATCGCGGGCCATCCGGTGCACGCGATGCTGGTGTCGTTTCCGCTCGCCTTTCTGCTCGGGGGGCTGGCCAGCGACCTGGCCTATTGGTGGACGGCCGATCCGTTCTGGGCCCGCGCTTCCTTGTGGATCATCGGCGCCGGCTTGGCCATGGGCAGCCTGGCCAGCGTCGCCGGCACGCTCGATTTCCTGCTGGTGAAAGAGATCCGGCGCCATGTGACGAGCTGGAGCCATTTCATCGCCGCGATCATGTTGCTGTCCCTGGCCGCGGCCAACTGGTCGATGCGGCTGGCCGATCCCGGGGGCAGCATCTTGCCGTGGGGGCTGTTCCTTTCGGCCGTGAGCGCCCTCTCGCTAAGCACCGTGGGTTGGTTCGGCGGCAAGCTGGTGTTCTACCACAACGTTGGATCCGAAAACGACGAGGACGAGTAGGCGCTTAGAACGGCTTGGCCAGGACCAGGCCCAGCACCACGAAGATCAGGATGGCGGGGCCTAGCGAGAGTGCACGATAGAACCGCGGGGCAGGGCGTGCCTTCCGTTGGTGCAAGTCGCGCATCAGCTTGCCGAAGTAGAGGTGCAGGAAGACCATCAGCAGGACCGCGAACAGTTTGACCGGCAGCCAGCCGCCGGCGAAGCCGCGTTCGAACAACAGCCAGACGCCGGCGAGCACGGTGAGCACGCCGCCGGGGGTCATGGCAAACACGTACAGGCCGTGTTGCATATGTATCGATGCGCGCCGCGTGGCGGGGTCGCCGGCGCCGGCATGCTGCGCGAGCAATTGGGGGAAATACAGCAGGGTGGCCGACCAGATGACCACGAAGACGATATGCAGGCTCAGCATGAGTGACATGGGCGCGACCCCCGAAAAATTTTTAAAAGAACGATGACCGGTTCATCCTCCTAAACAGATAAGCCAAACGGATGCCTGTGCCTATGATCTTTTGCAAATTGCGTCGACAAGGGCTGCTCGCGCCGCTGGTGTGTGTGCTGCCGGGGTGCGCAGGCGTGCAATCAGTCATGTCGCCGGCGGGGCCGGCGGCCGCCGCCATTGCCAAGATCAGCTGGGTGATGTTCATTGGGGGCACCCTAATCCTGCTGCTCGTGATGGCGCTGGCGCTGTACGCGGTGTTGCGCGCGCCACGGCAGCGCGCGCGCACGTCCTCCCCGCTCAACTCCTCCCCGCGCACCTCGTCCCATCTCCTGATCGTCGCCGGCGGCGTCGCGTTGCCGGTGCTCACCCTGACGGCCCTGCTGGTCTATGGTTTCGTCGAAATGCGTCAGTTGCGCGGCGCCGACCCGAATGCGCCGATCGACATTGTCGTGGTGGGCAACCAGTGGTGGTGGGATGTGCACTACCCCGGCGCGCCCGGCCTGGCGGTCACCACCGCCAACGAGATCCATATCCCGACCGGCGTGCCGGTGCGCATCGCCGTGCGCACCAACGACGTGATCCACAGTTTCTGGGTGCCCCGGCTGGCCGGAAAGATCGACCTGATCCCGGGCCGGACCAACCATATCGTGCTGCGGGCCGACGAGGCGGGCATTTTCCGAGGTCAATGCGCCGAGTTTTGCGGCGCGCAACACGCGCGCATGGCCCTTCTCGTGATCGCCGAGCCGGCCGTGCGGCATCAGGCCTGGCTCGCGTCCCAGCGCCGGCCGGCCGCGCATCCGGCGGACGCGCGGGCGCTGCGCGGGCGCCGCGAATTCACCGCCCGCGGCTGCGTCGATTGCCATGCGGTGCGCGGCCTGGGGGCGGCGCCGCTGGCCAGGGGGCCGGACCTGACCCACATCGGTAGCCGCCTTCAGTTGGGCGCGGGCACCCTGGCGAACAACCGCGCCAATCTGGTGGCGCTGATCGCGCACGGCCAGCGGCTCAAGCCGGGCAACCGGATGCCCGCGTATGCCCACCTCGAACCCGACGCGCTCGAGGCCATCGCCGTCTATCTGGAGGGCCTCAAATAATGGCCACCCCATCGGCGCCGGACGCCGCCGCCCCGGAACTCCAACGGCGCCTGGACGAGGTCTGGCGCAATTTGCCCGGCTGGCGGGGCATGCTCGCGGTGAACCACAGCACGATCGGCTTGCGCTTCATCGTCACAGGCTTCATTTTTTTCCTGATCGGCGGCGTGCTCGCAATGCTCATCCGCAGCCAGTTGGCGGTCCCCGGCAACGACCTGCTCGCGCACAACGCCTACGCCCGCGCCTCCACCATGCATGGCACCACGATGATGTTCTTCTTTGCGGTGCCGGTCATGGAGGGCTTCGCGGTGTATCTGATTCCCAAGATGATCGGGGCGCGCGACCTGATCTATCCGCGCCTGTCGGCCTACGGCTACTGGTGCTACCTGTTCGGCGGCATCCTCCTGTTCTCGAGTTATCTGTTCGACGCGGTGCCCGACGGCGGCTGGTTCATGTACGTGCCGCTCAACGGGCCCGCCTTCGCGCCCGGCCCCGCGGTCGATTTCTGGTTGCTCGGCGTGACATTCGCCGAAATCTCCGCGGTGGCCGCCGGTGTCGAGCTGGTGGTGGCGATCCTCAAGACGCGCGCCCCGGGCATGGCGCTGCACCGCATGCCGCTGTACGCGTGGTACATCCTGATCACCTCGTTCATGATCGTGTTCGGGTTCCCGCCACTGATCCTGGCGAGCATCCTGCTCGAACTCGAGCGCGCCTTCGGCCTGCCGTTCTACGACACGGCGTTGGGCGGCGATCCGCTGTTGTGGCAGCATTTGTTCTGGATCTTCGGCCATCCCGAGGTGTATATCATCTTCCTGCCGGCGGCCGGCATCGTGACCACCATCGTGCCCACTTTCGCGCGCCACCCTATGGTCGGCTACACCTGGGTGGTGCTGGCCGTCATCGCCACCGGCTTCATCAGCTTCGGCCTGTGGGTGCACCATATGTTCGCGGTCGGCATTCCGCTGCTGTCGCTGGCTTTTTTTTCGGCGGCCAGCATGGCGGTGGCGATCCCGACCGGGATCCAGGTGTTCGCTTGGATCGCAACCTTGTGGAGCGGGCGCCCGGTCCTGCGAACGCCGCTGCTGTACGTGCTCGGCTTCCTGTTCATCTTCGTGCTTGGCGGGCTGACCGGGGTCATGGTCGCCATGGTGCCGTTCGACTGGCAGGTGCACGACACGCATTTCGTGGTGGCGCATCTGCACTATGTGCTGTTCGGCGGCATGGTGTTTCCGATGTTTGCCGCGTGTTACTACTGGCTGCCCCTGTTCTCGGGCAAGCTGGTGTCCGAGCATTTGAGCCGGCTCACCTTCTGGATGATTTTCATTGGCTTCAACCTGACGTTCCTGCCCATGCATGTCACCGGCCTCATCGGCATGCCGCGGCGCGTCTACACCTACGCGCCGGGGTTGGGGTGGGACTGGCTGAACCTGCTATCGAGCGTCGGCGGCTTCCTCGGCGCGGTGGGAGTCGCCATGTTCCTGGTCGACGTCGTGCTGCACCTTGTCTATGGCAAAAAGGCCGGCCCCAATCCGTGGAACGCGGGCACGCTGGAATGGGCCCTCTCGGCCCCCGGTGCCACCTACAATTTCGCCTCGCAGCCGGCGGTGGAGGGCCGCGACCCGCTCTGGGACCAGCCGGACACGGGCGAGCGCGCCGCGCGCAGCGGGTACTACCTCGGCCACGCCACGGCCACAGTGCGTGAGACGCTCATCACCAGCACCATGCATGCGCAGCCGCAGTATGTGGCGGTCCTGCCGGGCAATACCAGCACGCCCTTTTGGGCGGCGGCGCTGACCTCGCCGTTGTTCATCGGCATGCTGGCCAAAATGTACTGGCTGGCGCTGGGCGGCGCCCTGCTCGCGGTCGGGGCGCTCTTCGTGTGGGCCTGGCAGGGCGGCTCGCGCTGCCCCGCGGGCAGTGTGGATGCAGGTGGCGGGCTGACCTTGCCCTACCATTTCGCGTCGCCGCGCTCACCGGGCTGGTGGGGGGCCCTGATCGCCCTGCTGGCCGACGCGACCGTCTTCGCGTCGCTGATCTTCGCGTATTTCTTCCTGTGGACGGTGGCCCCGGCATGGCCGCCGCCGCCGGGCTATGGCCCCTTGGCACTGGTGCCGCCGTCGATAGGGGGCGCGGCACTGCTGCTAAGTGGCGTGGCCATGCGCTGGGCGGACGCGGCCAACCGCGCGGGACAGCCGCGCCGCCTGCAATACGGATGCGCCGCGGCAATCGCGCTGGCGCTGGTGTTCATCGCGGCCCAGCTCATCGGTTTGCATTTGGGCGCCGTGCCGGCCAAGTTGCATGCCTACGGCGCGCTGGTGCACACAATCAGCGGCTACCAGCTGGTGCACGCGGCGGCCGCGGTGCTGATGGCGTGTTTTGTCGTGCTGCGCGCGAGGGCCGGCTATATCGACTGCGGCCGCCCGGTCGAGCCCCAGGTGACTGCCTTGTTCTGGTCTTATATGGTGATGCAATGGGTGGTCGGGTACGTGGTCATTTATATCTTCCCCTTCGTGGCGGGCAAATAAATGGCCAACGTTCTTAAACGGAGCAGTTTGTTCACGCTGACCAGCGTGCCGGTCATCTGGTCCATCCATTTCCTCTTCTGTTATGTCATCGTTTCGCTGGCCTGCACCGCCGGGACCAAGCGCGCGGTGCTGTTCGGACTGAGCGTCGTCGAGGCGGGCGTGGGAATCGCGACGCTGTTGGCCGTCGCGCTGCTCAGCTATATCGGTGTGATCAGCCATGCCAGATGGATCGGCTCCGCACAGCAGGCGTCCGGCGACGGGCGTGCCGAGCGCTTCTGCGGCCTGTGCACGATGCTGCTGTCCATCCTTTCGATCTTGGTGGTGCTATGGGTCGCCCTTCCAGTTGCCTTGCTGCCGCCATGCGCCGCCTGACGCCGGCCGCTCGCGCCGCGGCCATCTTCGCGGCTTTGGCCGCGCCGTCGCTTGGCCTGGCGCACTCCGGCGACACTGCGCACCACTGGTGGACGTTCGATCCGTGGGTGTGGGTGCCGCTCGCGCTGTTCATCGCCTTGTATAGCAAGGGCGTCGTCTCGATGCGAAAGAAACACCGCGCATCAAGCTTGTTGCGGGCGGGGCCACTTGGCGCTTTCTTCCTCGGCACGACCGGATTGTTCCTGGCGCTGATCTGGCCACTCGATGCCCTCGGCGAGATCAGCTTTGCCGCCCACATGGCGCAGCACATGGTGCTGATTGCTTTTTCCGCGCCCTTGCTGGTGCTGGCCAGGCCGTCGGTGCCGCTCGCGTTGGCCTTGGCCGGCTGGTGGCCGCGCACCTTCGATTGGTTCGCGCGACTGCGCAAGCTGACGCAGCCACTGCTCCGCCCGAGTGTCGCCTTCGCAGTGCATGCGGCCGTGATCTGGGTCTGGCATGCGCCGGTGCTGTTTGATGCCGCATTGCGCCGGCCTTGGCTGCACACCGTCGAGCATCTTTCCTTTGTCGCCAGCGCGATGTTGTTTTGGGCGGCCATCGGGGGCGACCGGGCCGCCGGGGCGGGCGCAAGCGGGATGGCGGCGCTATGGTCGCTGGTCACGCTGATGCATACCGGAATGCTGGGAGCATTGATCACCTTCGCGCCGCGCCTGCTGTATTCGCCCAACGGCGCGGCGGCCGGCCTGGCGCTGACCCCGATGGAGGACCAGCAACTCGCCGGACTGATCATGTGGATTCCCACGGCGCTGTGTTATCTGGTCGCCGGGCTTGGGTTCGCCGCCGGCTGCCTGCGGCAGGCCGCGTGCGACAAGCCTCCACGATTTTGAGTGTTGTCTATTGCAAAGCCCCTTTACCTTTGCTATAGTTCGCCTCCCGAAGAAAAAGACGCGCTAAATCAACAGCTTGCGGAACAATCATCGGGAACGCTTTAAGAGCGCGTAGTAAAAAAAGAAGTTGACGAATATCGCGAAACACTGCATAATCTCACCTCTCTGCTGCAACGAACACAACGCTTCGTGATATGCGGCAAGATGCTTCACCGAATTAGT
>NZ_PXWF02000116.1 GCF_003011895.2 Massilia glaciei
CTTTGCAGCGCCTCGATCTTGATCAGCGGCTGCGGCGCGCCGTTGATGCCGAACGCGGCCGGCACGCCGGCCCAAGGCCGGCGCAACAGCAGCCAGCCGAACACGATCGACAACAGGCCGGCGCCGCCGAGAAGCGGGCCCGGCGCGATGGCGTTGGTCGGCGACAACGCCGCGCTCACGCCCGCGGCCAGAAGGAACGCCAATGCGATTGCGAAGCCGAGCAACGCCACGCGGGTCGACCGCGTCTGTTTTGCCGTGGGCATGATGGAGACCTTGAAATAGCTAGTTCTGAGCGATGACCTCGGCTCATACAAGGAAACGGCGAAGCCGCAATCGCGCGACAGGGGGAAGGCCCGCTGTGTCAGATCAGACGAAGGACCAGATTGAATGTCAAAATGGCAGCAGGAGGGGTGTCGCGCCGTTCAGGGTACCACGTCCTGACTTGGCGCAAAGTTTTGTTTATCCATCAAGGCCATGCAAAATTGTTCATCCAGTGCCACCGCAGTGCCAGTGTTATGCAAACTTGAATGGCACGCACCGATGCCGCCGCAGCGCCGGGCGGGCGGCCGCGCGGCTTGACGCAGGCCAAACCGCTGCGCCGGCAAAACTCTTAGTCTTTCTCCTCAAACAGGCGCCGGCAAGCACGCCGGCGCGCGCAAAAGAGGGGACCGCGCCCATGACTTCCTTGTATTACCGCCCATCGGGCCGCTTTCCACCGGAAGCCTTGTGGTGCGCGCTGCTGTGCGCGCTCGCCGCCGTCCCGCTCGCGTGGCTGTACGCGCGGCTCACCTTCCACAACCCGCTGGTGCCGGCCAACCCCATGCTGACCGGCGGCTTCGCCGTCGCGCTGGGCACGCTGGGCATGCTGGTGGCGCGCTACGGCAAGGTGCGCCATCCGCTCAAGATGGCCCGGCTCGGCGCCGCGCTCGGGCTGTTCGGCTGGTATTGCCAGTGGGCCGCCTGGCTGGCCGCCGCCTCCGGCGGCGGGGCGGCGGCGGCCGGCATGCTCTGGTTCGCCGCGCACCCGCTGGCGATGGCGCGCACCGCCTGGCGCCTCAGCGAAGCGGGCATCTGGACCCTGTTCGGCCACGTGCTGCCGGGGCCGTTGCTGCTGCTGGTGTGGCTGGCCGAGCTGCTGATCCTGGCGAGCGTGCCGCGCCTGATGAGCCAGGTGCGCGCGCGCGCGCCGTTTTGCGAAGCCACCGGCCGCTGGGCCGAGCGCATCAGCCTGCCGAAGAAATTCTCCTTCGTCGAGGACGGCCCCCTGCTGCTCGCCTCGCTCGAGCACAACCCCGACGCCATGCTCGACGTGCTGCCGCCATGGCCGGGCCACATGGGCCGGCACGCGAGCCTGTGCCTGTACCGCTGCGCGAGCGGCGAGGCCTACGTCTCGATCACCAACGAGGAACTCACGCTCACCGACGGCAAGGTGCGCTGGCGCGACACGCGCGTGGCCGACTTCCTGCGCCTGAGCGAGGCCGGCGCCGACCTGCTCGTGCTCATGTGCGGCAAACCCTCGCCCGCGCAGGCCGACGACGAGGCCGCGCCCGACCCGCCAGAACTCGAACTGGCCATCGCCCACCTCAACGAGGACGCCTTCGCACAGGCCATCGAACAGGCGCGCCCGCACACCCGCTCCGACAAATTGCTCTGCCGCAGCGACGCCAACCGCATCTGCGCGCTCGCCTGCAGCCGCCTGGGCCAGTGGGAGGCCGCCTTCGGCCACTGGCACGCGCTGTTCCTCGACGAGCCCTCGGCCAACACGGCGGTGCAACTGGCGACCAGCTCCGTCATGGCCGGCAGCGTGGCGCGCGGCGAGACCTGGCTGCTCAAGGCCGGCGACATCAACAACGACACCGGCGAAATGCCGGCGGTGGCGCTGCAGACCAACTTCATCGACGCGCTCGGCGACAGCGGGCGCGCGCGCGAGGCCCTGCCCTACCTCGACGGCGTCAAGCGGCTGTACGAACGGATGCACGTGACCGACCCGCGGTTCCTGCAGTCGCGCCGCATTCCCTATTTTTTGGCCTTTTTGGAGCACAGCGCGCCGATCCTGGGGGCAACCCTGTCGACCGAGCAGGCGCACGACTGGTACGCCTCGATGCTGCCGCACATCGACCAGGACGGCAAGGCGGCGCTGTGCCGCTGGCTGGCACAGGGCATGCGCGCGCCGCCCGCCGCTAGCGCGGCGGGCGCGTCGGGCGACGGCCCGCCCTCCGGCGCCTAAGGAACCTTGGCCGTTGCCGGGCCCGTTGCCGGGGCCGTTGCCTTGGTCGCAGCCGTTGCGGGAGCCGTTGCCGGGGCCGGGGCCGCGGCAGGCGCGCCGCACCGCCTGCGGCTTTCCCCGAGTTTGGCGCGCGCCACCGCGTCGGCCGCGTTGAGCCGGCCGCCGGCCGCGAACCCGGCGTAGCGCGCCTCGGCCAGGTCGAGGTAGGCGCAGGCCGACCCCTTGTCGACGGCCTGCAGGCCGAGTTCGCCGACCTTCTGCCACGCCACCGCGCTGCCCCGTTGCAGGTAGACATCGAGCGGATCGCTCTCGCTCTGCTTCAGCAGAGTCGCCAGCGCCTGGCGCGCGCCGGCATAGGCGGCCACCGCCGCGTCGGGGCGCGCGGCGGCGGCGACCTGGGCCTCGAGCAGGGCGATGCGCGCCGGCAGCGTGTCGTCCGGGTCGGCCGGCCGCCTCCGCCGGCCGCGCCCCGAGGTGCTGGGCCTCGGCCAGCGCCAGCTCGAGCTCGAGCACGCCGCCGGCAATGCCGGCGTTGCTCGGGTTGCTCGCCGCCTGCAGCGCGAAGGTGTCGCGCGCCAACGCGTATTGCTCCTGCGCGGCGCCGTAGTCGCGCACCGCCATCATGCCGTCGGCCAGCGCCGAGCGCCCGATCGCCACGTCGCGCGCGGCCCGTTCGTCGCCCGGGTCGGCCTCGGCCACGCCCTGGCGCAGCGCCAGCGCGCGCCGGATGCGGGCGATGCCCTCCTCGTTCCTGCCCTGCTCGATCAGGATGTCGCCGATCTGGCGCTCGGTGATGCCCAGCTGGCGGCGCCAGCGCGGGTCGTCCGGGGTCTCCTTGAGTTTCTTCTCGGCCAGCGCGAGCGAGAGCATGGCGCCCGCGTGCGCCGTCCCGAGATCGCCCGTCACGCGGCTCAGGTCGGTGAACTGGCTGAGCACCGGCACATACACCTTGACCGCCTCGACCCCGGCCGGATGGCGGCGCATGAAGTCCTCGAGGTCGGTGCGCAGGGTGGCGAATTGCGCCAGCGCCTCGGTCAGCTTGCCCGCGTTCGGCTGGCCGCGGGTGTACAGGATGGCCGCGCTGTAGCGGCGCCGCGACAGCGCCTCGAGCGCGTCGGCGGACTTGCCGCTGCGCCGCGCGACCTCGCGCGCGGCCGCCGTGGCCGCGTCGTAATGGTACTGGGTCTCGGTCACATTGCCCTGCGCCCAGGCCAGGTCGCCGAGGCGCTGGTGCACCTCGCGCAGGCCGGACACGTCCTCGAGCGCGCTGCCGGGGCCCCGCGGCACCGACAGGCGCAGCGCGAGCGCCTTGCGGTAATGCTCCTGCGCCTCCTTCGGGCGGCCGAGGTTGGCGCCGACCTGGTTGCCGCCCACGTCGCCGATGCGCTCGTAGGCGCTGGCGACGTCGCGCTTGAGCTCTGGCTTGAGCCTGGCGTCGGCGGCCAGTTGCTCGAGGTACAGCAGGGCCGTGGCGACCAGTTTCTCGCGCGCCGCCGTCGGCCCCTTCTCGAGCGTGTCGTTGACCTCGAACAGCATGGCGCGCGCCAGCTTGTGGGTCTGGTCGAAGCGTTTCTCGGCCACGGCGCGCGCGGCGTCGGCCTCGCGCGCCTGCCACAGGGCGACCCCGGCCGCGGCGAGCACGGCCGCCACCGCCGCCGCCGACACGCCCAGCGGATAGCGCTGCATGACCTTGCGCACCCGGTAGCCCCACGACGGCGCGACCGCGTGCACCGGCTCGTTGTTGAGGTAGCGCTTGAGGTCGCGGTCGAACGCGTCGGCCGAGGCGTAGCGGTTCTCGGGCGCGCGCGCGATCGCCTTGAGCAGGATGTTGTCGAGGTCGCCGCGCAACTGGCGCGCCAGCCGCCGCCCGGGCGCGAGCGCCTTGTCCGAGGCCAGCGCGGCCGGCCCGCCCTTGGCCGCCCCGGCGCCGCCCGCCCCCCTCCCGTCGCGGTGACCGCGTCCGAGGGCCGGGTCGGCGCCAGCGCCTGCTGCCGGCGCAACATCTCGAGCGCCGAGCCGGTGTTGTCAGCGTACGGCAAGCGGCCCGTGAGCAGCGCGTACAGGATCACCCCGAGCGAATAGATGTCGGTGCCGATGCTCAGCGCCCTGCCTGCCAGCTGCTCGGGACTGGCGTACATCGGGGTCAGCAGCCACGACGCGGCGCCGCCGTCGCCTTCGGCCTGCTCGCGGTCCTGCAGCTTGGCGATGCCGAAGTCGAGCAGCTTGAGCGCGCCGTCCTTGGAAACGAGGATGTTGGCCGGCTTGAGGTCGCGGTGGATCACCAGGTGCTGGTGCGCGTAGTGGACGGCGTGGCAGACGCGCGCGAACAGCGCTATGCGCTCGGGCAAGCCAAGCTTGTTCTGCGCGCAATAGGCGTCGATCGGCACGCCCTAGCAATACTCCATCACGAAATAGGGGCGCCCGTCGGCCGTGCTGCCGGCGTCGATCAGGCGCGCGATGTCGGAATGCTGCAGGTTGGCGAGGATCTGGCGCTCGCCGTGGAAGCGCGCCAGGGCCGCCTCGGAGGCGGCGCCGTCGAGGATGATCTTGAGCGCGGCGCTCTGGCGCACGGCGCCGTCGGCGCGCTCGACGAGCAGGATCACGCCCATCCCGCCGCGGCCCAGTTCGCGCACCACGACCCAGTTGCCGATCCGCTCGCCAGGCCCCGGCACGGCCGCCTCCACCCGGCCCAGTTCGGCCGCCAGCGCGGGCGCGTCCTCCATGAAACCGTCGAGCCGGTCGAGCCGGCTGAGCAGGTCGGCGACCATCGCACGCAGGGGTTCGTCGCCGCCTCTTTCGGCCGCGACGAAGGCGGCGCGCCCGGACGGCGGCACGTCGAGCGCGGCGCTGAGGATCTCGTGGGCGCGTGCGCGCAACTAGTCGCTCATGGGTCTATTTTTCCTCAAGTTCGTACAACAGCCAGAGGCGCGCGACACTCCAGTCGCGCTTGGCTGTTGCGGGTGAAATGTCGAGCACCTCGGCGGTCTCCTCGATGCTCAGGCCGGCGAAATAGCGCAGGTTGACCAGGCTGGCCTGGCGCGGCGCCACGTTCTCGAGCGTGGCGAGCGCGTCGTTGAGCTTGACGAGCTGCTCGGTGTCGCACGGCGGCAACGGCATCTGCTCGGTCAGATAGGGGATCTTCTCGGCGTCGGCGCCGCGCTTGTCGGCATTGCGCGCGCGCGCGTAGTCGACCAGCACCTGGCGCATCGAGCGCGCCGCGAGCGTGAGGAAGTGCTTGCGGTCCTCCCAGCCCAGGTCGTCGGTCGAGACCAGCTTGAGGTAGGCCTCGTTGACCAGCGCGGTCGGCTGCAGCGTGTTGTTGCGCGACTCGCTGTACAGGTAGCCGCGCGCGATCTTCTTGAGCGCCGGATAGACCACCGAAAACACCGTGTCGAGCGACGGCTTGTCGCCCGAGGAAGCCTTCACGAAGAGCGCTGCGAGGTCCGGCTTTATCACGATGGTCCGCTGTCAAGAGTTCTTGCCGAGGAAGAATAGTAAAACGATTCTGTCAATAAACACAACTATTTGCGTGCAAATTCGATGTCAAATATTTATCCTCGATGAGCCGGTTTTCGGGTTTCCTACGCAATATGGTGTGAGGCGCATTTTCCGCGCCGCCGCGACCACCGATTCCCAACCAGCCGAGGTTCCCATGTCCGATTCCCGCTCCGCCGCCGCGCGCCCCGCCGGCCTTGCCATGATGCTGTGCCTGGCCACGGGCGCGGCCGCGCAGGGCGTCCCGCGGGCCATCGACAGCGGCGAGCTGCGCGCGATGGCGGCGGCGGTGCAGGCGGCGGCCAAGGCCGAACAATGGCGCGCTCAGCGCCGCGGCAACGACGAGGGGCAGCGCCAGCGCGCCGGGGTCAGGTACGGCGCGGCGAGCGAACTGGGCTCGGCCGGCGACTACGCCTGGGTGCGGCGCTACGAGAACGCGGCCATCGGCGAGGTGCAGAAACAGGCGGTCCGCGCCGGGCTCGCCGCGGCGATCCGCGACGGCACCCTGCTCGCCGCCTACGACCGCCCGGCCTACGCCGAGCGCAACGCCGCGGCGACCTGGGCCACGCGCGATCCGCTGCAGCGCTGGAAGACCTGCGAGGTCGCCGGCGCCCTCGCGCGCGCGCACGTGTTCGGCGACTTCGCCGGGCGCGGGCGCAGGAATCCGATGCACGGCGCCGCGATCGCCCAGGCCGGCTACGCCGAGCAATGCGGCGCAGCGGCCTACTGGTACGGGCGCATGATCGAGGCCGGCGACAGCGCCGTGCCCGGCTTCGACAAGGCGGTGCTGTTCCCCCTGGTCACTGCCAGCCCGACCCCGTTCGCGCTCGAGCAACTGATGGAGCGCATCTACGGCGTGGCGATCATCAATGGCGTGAGCGCGGCCTACGAGCGCATGGCCGAGCTGTACCGGACCAGGGGCCCGGCCCGTTTCGCCGGCAAAAAATTCACCTACCGCATGAGTTGGCTCGTGTCGGGAAAATTCCACTATTGGAACGACGCGCCGGACCACACCCGCATGTACCTGATGAAGGTGCAGTACACCAAATGCCTGGTGGCCGACCCGGCCAACCTGACGCGCGCGCGCGGGCTGCGCGGCGCCTATTCGGACCCGGCCACCGACCTGCGCTAGGGCTACAGCAACGGCGACCCGACCCTGGCCGCCTATTACCACGCCTACGTTGCCAAACTGGAGGCGAGCATGCCGAACAACGATCAATTGGCTTCGGGCGGGGACAAATAGGCTCGCGCGGCGCTTCGGCGGTGGACTTGCAGCAAGGTCGTTGGCGTCGTCGCCGCCATTGACGGAAACGGCGCATCGCGGATGGGGGGCGGCAACCACGCGCAGATGTGAGGATCTGACAGTCGCGCAGGGGAAAGCTGTGGGTGGATGATCCCGGGCAAAATTTCTGCCGGCTAGTACAACATCCCTTAAATAAG
>NZ_PXWF02000117.1 GCF_003011895.2 Massilia glaciei
GCCCGCCCGCGGGCGGCCGGCGCCGGCTGCGCGGCGCGCCTCAGCGCGCCGGTGGCGACACCGACGGCGGCAGCGCGCCGCCCTGGGCCCAGGCGCCGGGCTGTTCGGCCATGTCGAGGCGCAGCTTGGCGCCGCGCATGATGTCGGCGTGGCGCAGCCAGGCCTGGTCGAACGGCTTGCCGCCCAGTTGCGCGCGCCGCACGTGCAGCGCCTTGTCGCTGCTGGCCGGGGCTTCGAGCACGAAGCGGCGCCCGTTGCCCAGCTCGATGGTGGCCTTGCGGAACACCGGGCTGCCAACATAGTAGTAGTCCTCGCCGGCGTGCGGATAGATGCCCAGCATCGACCACACCAGCCAGGCCGAGGTGGTGCCGCTGTCGTCGTTGCCCGGCAGGCCGTCGCTCGCGCTTGAAAAGTGCGACAGCGCCTTGCGCACGTAGTGCTGGGTGCGGTCGGGGCGGCCGGCGTGGGTGAACAGGTAGGTCTGCAGCATGCCCGGCTCGTTGTAGGCCTCGTAGTGGTGTTCGACCGCCGTGGTCAGCTTGTCGGTGAAGGCGGCGCGCCCGCCGTTGAGGGCGATCAGGCCCTTGTTGTCGTGCGGGACGTACCAGCTCCAGGTCCAGGCGTGGCCCTCGTAGTACTGGCGCCCGGTCTCGGCCTTGAGCGGATCGAACGGCGCGAACCAGTCGCCGTTGCGCAGGCGCCCGCGCATGAAGCCGGTGCCGGCGTCCCACTGGTTGGCGTACCAGAGCTGGCGCGCCTCGAGCGCGGCGATCTCGCCGGGCGTGCCGTAGCGGCGCGCCAGCGACAGCACCGCGAAATCGTTGTGCGCGTATTCGAGCGTGCGCGAGACGCCCTGCACGTCGCGGTATTTTTCGGAGGCGTCGGTCGGCAGGTAGTGGAGGGAAAGGTAGTCGGTCAGCCGGAAGCGCCCCTGGTTGGGGCGCCGGTTCGACGCCGGATCGGCGTCGACGAAGGCGTTCTTGCGCACCGCCTCGTAGGCCAGCTTCCAGTCGACGCCGGGCAGGCCCTTGGCGTAGCCGTCGGCGACGATCACGTCGGCGCTCGAGCCGTTCTGCACGTGTTCGTAGTGCCAGGCGCTGTGGGCGTCGCCGGTCCAGCCGTCGGTGCGGTGGTAGTCGAGCATGGTGTTGACGATCCCGGCCTGGACGCGCGGCTGGATCAGCGTCAGCAGTGGATTGACGGTGCGGAAGGTGTCCCACATGCAGAGGATGTTTTCGTAGTACGGACGCTGCCCGTAGCGCGCCGGCGCCTCGCCGGTCCAGTCGTTGGGCGTGAGGTGGACGCGGTACAGGGCGGTGTAGAACTGGGTGCGCTGGCTGGCGCTGCCGCCCTCGATTTTGATTTTTCCGAGCGCCGCGGCCCACGTGCGGCGCGCCGCCGCGTGCGCCGCCTCGAAGTCCCAGCCGGGCGTTTCGCGCTCCAGATAGCCGCGCGCCTGCGCCACGCTGTGGTACGACAGCGCCACGCGCGACTGCACCTTGGCCGGCGCGCCGGCGCCGCCCCGGGCGAAGTCGAGGGTCGCGCCGCGGCGCTTGGCGTGCTGCCACAGCGCGGAGGCGGCGAACGGCTGGTCGAAGCGTGCGACGAAATACACGGTCCAGCTGCGGTTTTTGTCGCGCGCCCCGATGAAGCTCATCTTGCCGCTCACCTCGCGCCGCTCGCGGTCGATCTCGAGTTCGCCATCCTGCGGCAGCGCCGAATTCCACGAGGCGTCTGTCCCGTACAGCACGTGGCTGGCGTCGAGCACCACGCGCGGCTGGCCGGGACCGTGGAAGGTGTGGCGGTGCAGCGCGACGTCCTGGGTGGCGGTCAGCTCGACCTGGACGTCCCACGGCGCCATGTGCACCGTGTAGTAGCCGGGCGAGGCCCGCTCGCCGCTCTTGGCCTTCGAGACCATCTGCCACGGCGTGGCGACCGGCCCGGTGGCGGGCATGAGCGAGATGTGCCCGTAGAGCGGGCCGCCCATGCCCGAGATGTGCTGCTGCGAGAAGCCGTCGATCTGCCGGTCGCGCTTGTAGCCGCCGGCGCCGCTGCCCGGCCCGGTGTCGGGGCTGACCTGGATGAAGCCGAAGGGCAGGGTGGCGCCCGGGAAGACATTGCCCTCGCCGGTGGTGCCGATGAACGGGTCGACCCAGTCGATCGGGGCGCGCTCGGCGGTGGCTTGGACGGCGCCGGCCGGAGCCGCGTGGGAGAGGGCGGCGCCGGCGAGCAGGGCCAGCCCGATCAACAGCGGGGACAGGCGGGGCGGGGCAAGGGGGTGTGGGCGCAAGATAGGCTCGTCGTCGGATTGGAAGGGGCGGCGACTGCGCGCCGCCGTCGCATGAGCCCAATGCTAGGCCGGCGCGGCGGCCGCCGTCCATCACGAAAACGCGCGAACGCCTTGCGATTTTTGCGCCCTGCCCGCGTCGAAACAGCGCGGCTGGGCGCGGTGGCGCCGGTTACAGCCCCACGTCGGCGTTGCGCAAGCGCCCGATCCGTTCCTTGTCGCTCGGATGCGAGCTGAAATAATCCTGGGCCTCTTCCTCTATTTCTTGCTCTTCTTGTGGGGCTTCCTGTGCGGCTTCCTGCGCGGCCTCCCCCGCGCCCTCGGCCCGCGCCATCGCGGCCCGCAGCGCGTCCGGATGGCTGAATCTGGCGAACATGTCGGCCATCGGCGCGAGCGCCATCCGGTTGCGGCGCAGCATGGCGATCGCGTACTGGTCCGACTCGCGCTCGAAATCGCGCGAGTATTTCTGGTCGAGCAGCAGGGCCGGGGCCATCGACGCCAGGCTCGTCAAGTCGCCCGTCCACAGGTTCACGAGCGCCGCCACGCCCAGCGTCTGGATCAGGCCGCGCACGCCGTGGCGCCGTTGCAGGTGCCCCAGTTCGTGCGCCAGCACGCCCATGACGGCCCGGTCGTTTGCGGCCAGGCGGACCATCTGGTCGGTCATGACGATCGTGCCGTTCGGGATCGCGAACGCGTTGGGCCCGATTTGGCTGTCGCGGAACACGATCTGGTATGGCGTCCTGCGCCCGTCCGGCTGCGCGAGCTGCGCGAACATGCGGCGCAGGCGCGCCTGTTCGGCCCCGGGCAGCGTGCTCGGCCCCAGCATGCCCGCGTCGAGCAGCGCCAGTTCGCCCTCCCCGAGCCGCTGGTCGAGCGCGACCGGCACGCGCGCGGCGATCTGGTCGGCCGCCCACGGCACGCCCCACTGGTAGCCCGAGACCAGCGACGCGAGCAGGCACACGAGCGCCAGCAGCGAGAGCGGCCAGTTGTTCTGCCAGCGCACCACCCACGGTTCAAGGTAGCGGTTGCTCGCTAACATTTTGGTCAGTCCGGGGCCGTCCGCCTCGATGAAGGCGCCGTCCGGAAAGCGCATCACCCGCGGCGCGCGCGCGAGCCGCTCGGAGATCTCCATCTGCGACATGCGGATGGTGCGGTGGATGCCGGCGCCGCGGATCGAGATCACGCGCTTGTGGATCACGACGGTGACCGGATGGCGGCGCGTGCTGCGCCCGTCGAAGTAGCTCGCCTCTATCATAGGGCGATGTCGACATCGAAAAAGTCGCCCGCCTCCTGCCCCAGCGCGCCGGCGTTGTCGCCGGCCTGGTTGAGCAGGAAGTCCTCGACGCTGTCGTCGAACACGAGGCACATGCTCTCGACCTTGTACTTGACCAGGCGGATCGTGGCGAACGGCTTGTACAGCCCGCAGGTGAGCATGATCAGCACCAGGTTCGAGGCGTGGATCCACACCAGTTGGCGCGCGCTCGCCGTGCTCAGGAAGTGGTGGCCGCCCAGGACCGTGTTGTTCCAGACGACATTCTGGATCCGGCTTTCGAGGTACGGGCGCAGGAACAAATAGAACGCGGACGCGCTCAGCAGCCCGTAGATTATCTGGAACAACCAGCCGAAGGTGCCCTGCATGAGCCAGGCGAACATGCGCCCGGTGAGCAAGGTGAACGCGAAGGCGGAGAACGAGCCGAGAAAGAACACGCCGATCGCGCGCCCGTAGATTTTGAAAAAATCACCCAGCGGGGCGTGGAAGAAAAACGGCGTCTGGCCGAAATAGGCGTTGTCGTGCTGGTAGCGCTTGAGGAAGAAGTGCGCGACCGGGACCATCGCGGCGAACACGAGCAGCGGCAGCAGCACGCTAAGGACCACGCTGATGCCGCCGCTGCGCCAGAAGGTGACGAAGACGGTCCAGGCGAAAAACGCGGTCACCGCGAGCAGGATCGGAAACAGGCTCAGCGCCTTGTAGGCGCCGCCGACCGTGCCGGCGAAGCGCAGGCGCAGGCCGCGATAGCTCGAGTTGATCATCGTGAAGCGGAACGAGCGCGAAAGCAGCCACGGCATGATGGCCGCGAGCAGCGCCGCGACCACGATCGAGGCCGCCACCGAGCGCCCCCAGCTGAACTTGAAGGCGACCAGCAGCCCGACCGCCAGCACGCGCCCCTTGAGGATCGCGCGCGCGTCGCCGTGGTAGTAGAAGCTCGAACCGGCGATCCTGGTGTTGCGGTAGAAGTACTGCAGCCGGCGCACCTTGGCCCAGGCCGAATAGACGCCCAGCGTGACGATGGTCAGCAGCAGATTGACGACCCAGATCCGGAAGTACTCGCCGCCGCTGCCGGTGAAGGCGAACCGCTGGTCGCCGCGCAGCGCCGCGTCGTCCGCCGGGCGGGCGGCGGCGGGCCGGGCCGCGGCGCGCGTGGCGGCGCCGGGCGTGGGCGCGTCGTCTTTGTCGGTCAGTGCCAGTTGCATGGTGGGTCGAAGAGCCTGGTTGAAATTCCAGCAAGGATTCTAAGCCAGAACGGTTTCCAATATTTAATCCGACTTGACATATTCTTAATATGCATCCGCGGCGCCGGTTCGCCTCGCCTTTCCGAAAAACCAATAAATATGCGGTTTGACTGATCTGGCACAGGGTTGCCGCGTGGACACGCCGATACTGTGTCGATGGCTTCAGGCCAAGGCGCAAGCCGGCCGCCCGCGGCATCGACTGGAAAAATGCACGTTCATCGTTCATCGTTGATCTAACTAAAGGAGGGTGTTATGGCACGATTTGGTGTGGAGGGAATCAGGTATTTCAACCATGCGCGCGCGGCGGGCGTGAGCACGGCGGGAGACCTGACGTATACCTTTAACCGCAGCAATGGTTTCGATTCAAAATTGCGCTCGGCGGGACATGCGCGCGCCTTCTATTGGAGCAATACCGATTGCTGGGAGACCGACATCCGCGACACCGACCAGGGTGGCGACGACCGCAACAATGTTGACGATGTCGATATCTTCTGGATCGAAACCCACGGCAACCACGAGGCGGACGGGCGCGCGCGCATGCTCTACGACACGCCCCGCGCCAACTGGCGCACCTTTTCAAACCAATGGCAACTGGGCGAGAACTGGAATGCCGAATGGGTGATGGCCTACTCGTGCAAGACGGTGGACCGCGACCGCGTCGGCGCCCTGTGGAACATCTTCGCCGGCATGCACATCTATTGCGGCGCCTGGGACAACATGTGGGACGGCATCACCACCGACGAATGCGGCGAGGACGTCGGCGACAATTTGGTGCGCGGGCACACGGTCAGCCACGCCTGGCACGACGGGGTCTCCGACTGGGCCGTGGACAACCATCCGATCACCGTCTGCGTGGGCGACGCCGACACCTGGAACGGCGGCGCCATCCGCTGGGATCGTTCCTACCTGAACCGCGACCATCTATGGGGCCACGGCAATGTGAACGCCGACCTGGCGCCCGCGCGGCAAGCGTGCATTCTTTGGTATTGGACGGAGGGTTGAACATGAGCGATTTCCTGATAGAAGGGCTGGCCACGAGCGCCTGCAACATTCCGCCGCACGCCGATGTGATCGCCGTTCGGCAGTTGTCGCCGGAGGACATGCGGGCGCGCGCGCGCCAGATGCTCAACCAGATCGGCGAGCACGAGGTGTGCTCGTTCGACCGCGGCGACTGGATCCGCAGGGACGACCATTCGGTGGCGTACCTGCCGCACGGCGCCAGCGCGATCGTCTACCATGCCTCGGGCGGCATGAAATACGATTCCGGGCTGGCGCCGATGGAGGCGATGTTTGAGCGGATGCACGACAAGGAACATCTGACCGGGATGGTAGCCGCCGCGGCCGCCAAATTGAGGATCGATCAATGGGCCGGCGACCAGGGGAAGATCGCCTTCGAACGGCTGTGGCAAATGAAGGCGCAGGGCGCCGACCGCGACGCCAACATGTCGGAGCCGGTGCTGACCCGCGTGGTGGGCGCGTACCGCCACTTCGTCGACGGCATTCCGGTGCTCGGCGCGGCCTCGGTGGCGCTGCGGCTGGCCGGCAGCGGCGCGCTCGACTCGATGTCGGTGCAGGTGCGCGCCAGCGCGTCGGAGACGCTCGAGCGGGTGCGGATCATCGACCAGGAACTGGCGGCGCGCCAAATTTCCCTGCAGCTGAGCAGCCTGCTGGGACAGGCCAAGGAACCGTTGCCGCGCGATGTCATCGAGTCGTACGGCATGCAGTTCGGCTACATCAACCTGGGCAAGCGCCATGCCCAGCGCGTGCTCGCGCCGGTGTTCATGGCGCAGGTGAGCCTGCGCCACAAGCTCGAACGCCAGGCGTATGTCCTGGTGGTGGCGGCGACCGAGAAATCCTACCTGCCAATCTGCCATTGCGGTGACGAAGCGCTGCCCGCGCGCAGCCGCGCGCGCGGCTGACGCGGCAGCGAGCGGCGGCACCACGCGCGGCCGGTTTCGCCGGCCGCGCTCCTTTTTGCGGCACCCGGGCGCCGCCCGCGCGTGCCGCCCGTCGGCGCGGCGTGCATCGCCGCCGCCCCGCTCTTGAAAACGAAGACTAGTTGCCGCGCCGTAAGCCAAAAGCGGCGCCGGGGTCTGACCCCGATAGCGAAATATTTCATAACTGGGGTATGACCCAATCCACCGGACTTAACGGG
>NZ_PXWF02000118.1 GCF_003011895.2 Massilia glaciei
GTTTGGCTTCATGCAATCGCCCTGTTCGTCCGCCCAATTGTTGACCCGCCGGATGGCCGCCTTGTGTGTGCGCGCGCACGGTGCGGCGAACCCGCATTGCCAATAATGGTCGAATAAACAAACCCCCAGCAGGAGGCGGCAATGGCGAACAATGATGACATGGGCGGCCCCGGCAACACAGTCGACGACGTTGCGGAGATTCAAAAGGCGATCCAGCGCCGGCAAGACCAGATCGACGACCAGGGCAGCCCGCCCAGGAGCGGGGCGGCGGTGCAGACGGGCGCGCGGGACCACCCCGCGCCACCCTTCCCCCCGCGGCACCTGAGCAAGCCGGGGCACGAGCACGCCATGGAGCTCAAGCCCGAGTTCATGGCGCCTCTGTACAAGGGCAGCGGCAAGCTGCAGGGCCAAGTCGCCATCGTCACCGGCGGCGACTCCGGCATCGGCCGCGCCGTGGCGGTGCTGTTCGCGCGCGAGGGCGCCGACGTCGCCATCTTTTACCTCAACGAGCACGAAGACGCCGCCGAGACCGCGCGCCGCATCGAGGCCGAGGGCCGGCGCTGCATCGGCGTCGCCGGCGACGTCAAAGACATGTCGTTCTGCCAGGAGGCGGTCGACAGGGTGGTCGCCAAATGGGGCCGGCTCGACGTGCTGGTCAACAATGCCGCGTTCCAGGAACACGCCCATTCGCTGCTCGACCTGACCGAGGAGCGCTTCGACGAGACCATGCGCACAAACATCTACGGCTACTTCCACATGGCCAAGGCGGCCCTGCCCTATCTCGAACGCGGCGCCTCGATCATCAACACCGGCTCCGTCACCGGGCTCAAAGGGTCCGGCCACCTGCTCGACTACGCCACGACCAAGGGCGCGATCCACGCGTTCACGATGTCGCTCGCGGCCAACCTCATCGACCAGGGCGTGCGCGTCAACGCGGTCGCGCCGGGTCCGGTCTGGACGCCGCTCAACCCGGCCGACCAGTCGGCCGAGAAAATCGTCGATTTCGGCAAAGACACGAGCATGCGCCGCCCCGCGCAGCCCGAAGAAATCTCGCCCGCGTATGTGTTTTTGGCCTCGTCGGTGTGTTCGAGCTATATCACGGGCGTGGTCCTGCCCATCACCGGCACCGTGGGAGAGTAATGGGGGATCTGGGATAATGCCGCGCAGCCTATGGAAAGGGGCCATCAGCTTCGGCTTGGTGCTTATCCCCGTCGAAATGTATCCGGCCGTGCGCGACAGCGCGCTCGACCTCACCATGCTCGACCGGCGCGATTTTTCGCCCGTCGGCTTCAAGCGCTACAACAAGAACAACAACAAAGAGGTCGGCTGGGACGACATCGTCAAGGGCTACGAATACGCCGACGGCGAATACGTCGTGCTGTCCGAAGAAGACCTGCGCCAGGCCAACCCCGAGGCGACCCAGACCATCGACATCCTCGCCTTCGTCGACGCCGCCGACGTGCCCCTGCTGTACTACGAGCAGCCCTACTACCTCACCCCCGGCAAGGGCGGCGACAAGGTCTACGCGCTGCTGCGCGAAACCTTGCGCGAGACGGGCAAGGTCGGCATCGCCAAGGTCGTGATCCGTGTCAAGCAGCACCTCGCCGCGCTGGTGTGCGTCGACGACGCCATCGTGCTCAACACGCTGCGCTTCGCCGACGAGATCCGCGCCACCGACGAACTCAAAATTCCCGCATCAAACGCCAAGGCCGCCGGCCTGAACGACAAAGAGCTGCAGATGGCCAAGGCGCTGGTCGAGGGCATGAGCGCGCAATGGGACCCGGCGCAATACCACGACAGCTACCGCGAAGACGTACTCGCGCTGGTCGACAAAAAGGTCAAGGCGAATGAAACCAAGACCATCACGATGCCCGGCAAAGAGACGCCGCGCCCGGCCAGCAGCAATGTGGTCGACCTGGTGGCGCTGCTGCGGCAAAGCATCGGCAAAAAGCCGGGCAAGGCGGCGGCGGCCAACGACGGCGCGGACGACGACGGCGCGCCCGCGCCCAAGGGAGGCAACAAGGGCGGCAGCAAGGGCGCGGCGCCGGCCAAACGCGCCAAGCCCGCCGATAAGCCCGCCGATAAGCCCGCCGATAAGGCAGCCGATAAGGCGGCCCAGAACGCAGCCCAGAAGGCAGCCCAGAAGGCAGCCCAGAGCGCGGCCGCCGCCAAGGGCGCGCCATCCAAAGCCACGCCGGCACGGCGCAAGTCGGCATGAGGGCTGCGCGCGCCGCGGGCGCCCGATGACCGAAATCATCGATTTCCTCCAGTGGCCGGCGATGGTCGTCACGCTGCTGGCGGCGTGGATGATCGGCTCCAATCATGCCAGGCGCCGAATGCTGGGCTTCGGCTTGTTTTTGCTTAGCAATGTGCTGTGGATCGCGTGGGGCTGGAACGACGAGGCCTACGCGCTGATCGGGCTGCAACTGGGGCTGATCATCATGAACGTGCGCGGCATCCTCAAGAACGAGGACGCCTGATCAGCGCAAACCCAACGCCGCTGCCGACGCCTGCCGCCTGAAAGCCTGGCTTAAAACAGCCGCGCCTGCTCGACCCGGTTGCGGCCCATGCGCTTGGCCATCAGCAAGACCGAATCGGCCTCCTCGGTCAGTCCGGCCGAGGTGTCGCGCAGGGGGAACGAGGCGATCCCGGCGCTGAAGGTGGCGCACAGGGCGCCGCCCGGATGCGCATGCGGCATGGCCGAAAAATCGTGGCGGATGCGGTCGATCACGCTGAACGCCTGCTCCGGGCTGACGTCGGGCAAGGCGATCAGGAATTCCTCGCCGCCGTAGCGGCCGATCAGGTCGAGCGAGCGCAGGCGCCCCTTGAGCAGCCAGGCCAGGCCGCGGATGACCTGGTCGCCCACCGGGTGGCCGTAGGTGTCGTTGATCGCCTTGAAGTAATCGATGTCGATCATGGCCACCGTCAGCGTGCCGTGCGGCTGCAGTTGCGACACCATCGCGTTGAGGCGCGACTTGGTCGCCGTATGGTTGAGCAACCCGGTCAGGCCGTCGAGCACGGTCGAACGCTGGATCTTGCGGAAGCGCTCAATCTTGGTCTTGACGATGGCGGCCAGCAAGACCGGGTTGAACGGCTTGATCAGGAACTGGTCGCCGCCGAGGCGCAGCGCCTCGACCTGCATGCCGACGTCGGACTCGCCCGACAGGTAGACGATCGGCAGCGAGCCGTAGGCGGCCATCTGGCGCAACACGCGGGTCGCCTCGACGCCGTCGAAACGGGGCATGTACATGTCCATCAGGATCAGGTCGGGCTTGTAGCTTTCTAGCCGGTCGAGCAATTCGCCCGGATCGCTGATGGCGTGCGTGTCGATCCCGTGCTGGCCCAGCGTGCGCTCGATGAGCGCCACGGCCACCCGCGAGTCCTCGACCACGAGCACCCGGTATTGCTCCTGCTTGTTGGTCTGGACCAGGTCGAGGATGTGGTTGAGCACCATCGACGGCTGCTCGCGGGCGGGCACGGTCATGTCGATGCCGGCGCGCATCAGGGCGACGATCGGCTCGATGTGGGAGTCGACGCCGATGTAGAACAACTGGCTTCCCGGGCAACTCGCGCGGATCGCGGCGATGCGCGTGAATTCCTTCGGCTGCGTGGTCTGGCTCGCGGGCAGGAACAACACGGCCAGCGGCATGTCGTCGGGCGCGGCGTCGCTCTCCCAGTCCAGCTCAATGATCAGGAAGCCGAAAAAGCGCAGCTGGCGCGCCAGCGCGTCGGCCATGTCGTGCTTTTCGGGCGCGGCGATCAGCCAGACCGAGCGTGGCTTGATCCAGTCGATGTCGGGCACCGGCGCGGGCGCGACGCGCTCGTCGATGCGGCGCACTGGCGGCGCCGGCCGCACGATCGTGACCGCGCCTCCCAGGGTGTCGATCTGGCGGGTCAGCGAAATGATGTCGGTCTGGGCCAGCGGATGGGTGGTGTGGTCGCCGAATTTGTTTAGCGCGGCAACTTCGAGCCCCTCGCACAGGCGGACCAGGCCGGGCATGCGCAAGCGGGTGAAATATTCGGCCAGGCTGTTGACGGCGACCGTGAATTCGATGAACTGGTCGAACAGGCCGTCGGCCACGTACGCCTCCCAGCGCCTGCGAAGAACGTAGAGGTGATCGTCTATGGAGTTCGGCGAACTTTGTGTCATGACCTGCGCAGTGGGGAATGAGCGGCCATTATCATTGATATTTATTCAAGGAGCAATGCAATTTGGATATCGTTTTGTGATTTCGGTACAAGCGCTAGTGTAGTACGGCAATCAGATGTTGCTTAATAAATGTGGCGATTTCCGTCGCGACGAGGAAGAAACCGCAGCAAATGTCCGACAGCGGCTAGCCGGCCATGACGATCGGTTCCTCGGTTTCGCCGATCAGCGAGGCCACCGCCCGGTCGAACAGGGGCGCGTGCTCGAGCGGACGGATCTGTCGGTCCTGGAGCGCCTTGAGCATCGTGCTGTGCGAGTAGATATGGGGCGCCGCGCCCGCCGACAGCGGCGAGAACATATACAGGCAGCCGTGCGGACTGACCACGCTCAGGCGCGCCGGGACCTCGTTGGCGTCGATCCGCAGCAGCACGGCGGTGCCGACCCGCATCTGGCGCAGCCAGCCGGCGTCGGACTGCTGGGCCGGGTGGGCGTCGTAGCTGACCACCAGCGTGGCGGCCACCTCGCGCCGGGCCAGCGCCGCGCGCAGCACCAGAGGGCGCACCACCACAGGGCGCCCGTCGGCGCCCGCGCCGTTGCCGGCCTCGAGTTGCATATTGTGGAAACGGCCCTCGAGCTGCTCCATGCTGAGCACGCGCTTGCCGAACACCGGCGCGGCCGGCTTGCCACGCAGCACGTCGGCGTGCACCGCCACCAGTTGGTCCATCGCCTGTTGCGCCCGATCCCGGTCCAGTCCGATCAGTTCGAAGCCCTGGCGGATGCGGCTGGCAAGGCCCGGCAGCAAGGCCGTCAGTTCGGCGCGCTCCTGGGCGGTCGATTTTTCCTGGGCGCTCCAGAGCAGTTCGGGCAGCAGCTCGCGGTGGCGCAGCGCGGCGTGCGACTCGGGGCCGCGCCGTTGCGGATCCCAGCTTAGCGGGTGCACCAGCACCTCGAGCCACGGCCCGGTGATGAAATCGAACACCCGCGGGTCGATCGCCAGCGGACCGAGCAGATCCTGCAGCGCGAGCGTGGTGTTGTGGGTGATCGCGGCGATGCTCTCGGCCTCGTCGATCGACTCGCCGCACAGCGCGGTGCGGGTGTCGTGGAACCGCAGTTGCCGCACCAGGAAGCCCTCGAACTGGGCCAGGCACATCTTGAACACGCCGATGTCGCCATCGAAGCGGTTGAGCAGTTGCCCGATCAGTTGTTCGATGCGCGCCTCCATCGACTGGTCGGCCGCCGGGTCGGCGCCCGTGCCGATGGCCGCCGCGGCCATCCGATCGATCAGTTCGCGCGCCGGGTGGCCCGGCTGGTGCATGAGGTCGGGCTCGGCCATGCTGGCGCGCAGGAAAGGTATTTGCAGGCGGCCCAGCTGGGACCGCAGGCGCGGGGGGATCAGCGGATCGCGCATGACGAAATCGAACAACAGATCGACCATGCCGGCCATCATCCGGTCCTGGTCGGACGCACCGGGGCCGTCGACCTGCTCTTGCAGGGTCGGCTGCGCGCCCGCCCCTGCGGCGGCCCCCGCCGCCGGCGATTGCGCCGCCGACTTCTGGGCCAGCCGCAGGCGCGCGTCGAAGCCGTCGGCGGGGCCGCCGCCTGTTTGCGGCGCGCGCGCCTTGACGGCGCCGGGCTGGTTGAGCACCTTCCAGACGAAATCGTGCAAGGCGGCGCTCTGGCGCCGCTGCGCCATCTCGGCCGCGGTGGGCAACACGGGGCTTGCCTGCGGCGCGTGCGGCACGGCCGCGTCCGGCTGCTTGGGCGCCATGCCGGCGACGGCGACGGCGCCGGGCGCAAGCGCGGCCCGCCCGGCGGCCTCGCGCGCTTGGGGCGAGCGCATCGCCAGCAGTTCGGTGCTCACCCCGCCATCTTCGAACACGGTGCGGATGCCGCGGTAGAACGTAGGCAGTTGGCTGGCCATGGTCGAGGACAGGTGCGTGAACAGCAGCTTGGCGAGCGTGTCGTCGGCAACCAATTCGCGCAAGCCGTCGTGCAAGGCGCGCGCCAGCAGGTAGGGCCGGAAGGGATTCTCGCGTTCGCGCACCTCCTCGAAACCATGCAGGCGCGCGATGGACAAACTGATGCGGCCCAGATCGACTTGGTCGCCGTCGCGGAAGCGTGTGACCACGCGGTCGACCTCGATCAGCCGGTTGACGACCTCGTCGTCGATCAAGGTCAGGTCGTCGGCCGTGAGGTCCTTGACGTCCCTGCGCAGGTCCCTGTACATGGTCTGCATCGCGCGGTCGAGATTGAGCGCGAAGGTGATAACGATGCGCTTCTCCAACACCTGGCCTTGCTGGCGCAGGAAGTCGTGGGCCGTGCGCAGCATGCGCTTGTCGTCGTCGGACGCGCCCTCGCTCTTGACCGCCCCGAGCAGCGCCAGGTCGGTCTCCCACAACATGTTTTTGACCAGCACGGCAAAACCGGACAGCGCCTGCGCTTTGGCAAGATGGGTCAGGGGTTCGTTCTGTGGCATTTAACCCTCCTGGACGCGGTCCGGTTGCTGAATCGAATAGATTTTATTTGTATACACGATCTTAGCGCAATCGGCAACATCTTGGCATACAGCACAGCAGTTCTCAATTCAAAAGCGA
>NZ_PXWF02000119.1 GCF_003011895.2 Massilia glaciei
CGCTTGGAATTTGAAACCGCCCACTTTTCCAGTAGACCTGGCATATGTTTAAAAATCGAACCAAAATCGACACGTTTTTCGCATGTGTCGACGGCATCAACCTATTGCACGAATGCAAGCTTTAGTCGCCAGCGCAATGCCAATAAACTTGATCTACCATTTGCAGGGGATATGTGTGGGTGCGGCCCAAGGTTCTCGCTCCGATAAAAAATGGATATCCAAATGCAATTTAACTTACAGTAAGCCGAACTCAGACATGGCATCCCCCAATTTTTCGGGCAAAATCAGGTGCATGAACCAATAGTTAAAGATGGAACCACCTGACTGGCGGCTGTTCACCGAAACCGAACAGGCCTTGCTGCGGGACTTGACGGCGGTGGCGCCAGAATGCGCCACCTGGAGCAAGGCGACCCTGCATCCCAACTGCACCGGTCCGACATCGTAGATTCAATCGAAGTAAGAAATCAGCAGGCGATTCAATCCAAACTGGCCTACACCGACTTTCTTGCGCTGCTCACTCAGGATGAGGTGGCGCGCCGCGACCAGCGCCACTTCGCGCAACGGCCGCGCGAGACCAGGTCGGCGGCGACAAAGCCGCAATTCGACTGCGCGCACAGCCAGTCGGTCAACCACGCTTTGATTGCCAAACTGGGGACCTGCCGCTTCGTCGAGGAGCACGCGCCGGTCCGATCGCTGGGCCCACGGGTACCCGGCAAATTGCTATTCGCCCGACCTTTGACAAGTATCAATTTGCACCATTGACAGATTTCGACACGGAATTCAATATTTGACAATATTGAGTGATTAGGAATGTCCATGCAACCCTTCATCGTGCAAGGCGACAAAACCAGCCACGGGGGCTCGGTGCTGATGGGCTCCCCATTCTCGGACTGCGACGGAAAACCGATCGCCCGTGTCGGTGACATGTGCTCGTGCCCGCTGTGCAAAGGCGTTTTCCCAATAGCCGAAGGGGACCAGTCGAACATCATCGACGGTGCCCCGGTGGCATATCACGGCTGCAAGACCGCTTGCGGAGCGATGCTCATATCGAGCCAGATTCGGACACTCACCCAGCCGTCTGCGGGCGCGGCTCCCGGCGCCGCCGACTGCGACGGCAAAGTCGAAACCCCCGACGGCTTCGGGGCGGTGGGATCCGGATTGGCTGCCGCCTATCAAGACGAGCCCCACAAGTCCGATTCGCAGCGATTCCAAGGCCGCTTTCAACTCGTGAGCATCGACACTGGCGAGCCTATCGCCGGGAAGGCTGTCCGCGTGCGCTCCACGAGCGGCCAATATCTGACCGGGACGACCGACGCCGAAGGCTTCACGCAGTGGGTCGAACGAGACGCCGCGGAAGCGTTGGCCTTCGACCTGCAGGAGCGCTCCGCATGAGCAACCTTCCGCCATTGGCCACCGGCGGCATGTCGCCATCAGGCACGACTACCGTCGTCCGCATCAACGAGCCGAAGATCGATCCAGATGACAAGAAGATCCTGTGCGCGGCGATGTGCAAGTGCGACAAGGCACCCAACGTCGGGGTAGACGGGAAGCAGCTCAAACAAGCCTGCGTGGCCGAAAACTTCAAGGGCCTCGACAAATTGCTATCGCACAAAAGTCCGTATAAGCAAGAGGTCAACTATGACATGACGCAGCGTCCTCCCGTCCCGATCATGGACAGCGGCACCGACACGAAGGGGCACGACTACCTGCCGGCTTGGATTCGCAAGCACTGGGGATCCAAGCCGGAGCACGCGCCGACCTACAAGCCCGGGACGGGCCTGATTCGCCGCCCGGACGTGGTGATAGTGAAGGACCCCACGAAGCCGCCGACACAGGACAATATCAAGCAGATCGTCGAGATGAAGTTCCCACCCGACTCGCTCAGCGAGGAGCAGGAGAACGCGTACAAGCAGATTGGGGGCAAAGGTAAGCTCGTGACGTTGCAGCCCGGGCACTGTGACTGCGACTCGTCCGAGCCCAAGGATCCGCAGATGCCCGTCGAGGAATTGGGCTTCGTCGCGGCCGCCGCCATGTGGATCGCGTATATTCTGACGAGGGGGAAGACTCCGCGCCCGCCCATGGCGCCGGTCCCTCCCCTCGTCCCAGCCTTTTAAGGAAACAGAAAAATGGCCAAGCCCGACATGGGCGCCTTCATGGCGCAATGGAATGCGAAGCATGGCCACGGCGTGATGCCCGGCGCGATGCTGATGAAAAATGGCCCCCAAGATTATGTGGGCGCAACGCTTTGCGTGCGCGGGACCTTGTATTTCCAAGGCTCGGCCACCCCCGAGGTCAGGGAGGCGATATGCAAATGCTTCGACGCCTACGAAGCCATCGCCAAGGACCATTTGACGTGGCTTTGGCGCGACTCGCCGCCGGAAGGCCCGGACAAGTTCGCTTATGCGGAGGCGCCGCCCCTGCGGGCCATGATGAGGAAGATGGGCCCCGACGACCACGTGGGATTCGCCTATACCGGCGGCGAGAAGGCGCACGAGGCGAGCCCTTGGTGCTTCTTCGCTTCGGGACTGCGCGAATGGCAAGCGAAGCTGGGGTGGAACGGTTTGGACTCCTTGGTGTTTTCCGTTCCGCGCGAAACGGTCGAACAGAACCCGACCTTGTTCCAGCGGCTGTTCGTCGACTTCGCCAAGCTCTTGAAGGCCGAGCACGGGCATGCCGGCTTCGCGTTCAACCTGTCGATCACACGGCCCCAAGAAAACGAGGCGACGGAAGCCGTCATGGTCTCGAAGATGGCAGGGCTCGACGCCGGCCGCGCGGGCCTGATCCGGTCGTGGCACGAAGAAGGGATCGACGACCACCTCGTCAACATCGGTTGGCTGACCGCGATCAACGACGCCATGGTTGAAAAAGTCGGCGGGTTGTCGACGCTTCGATCCGAACTGCCCAGCGGCTGGTTCGCGAAATATGGCTATGGAAACGGGATCGTGATCCAAGCCGGGCCGGCGTGCGAGATCGCGCCGGTGGAGCTCGATCCGAAGCCGGCAATCTACGTGTTGCCTGCCATGGCGCTCAAAGCCGTCCGGATGGCTCCTAGTGGCGACTTGCACCAAGGCTCGCAGGATGGCGAGCCGAAGCTGACGGGCCTCGCCTCGGCGGCATGGTTCAGCCGCTTCGACGTGCCCGACGAAGAATTGATGCGTTACAAGACAAAGCTCCTGAATGAACCGAAGCTGACCAAGGAGACCTTGCTCCCAGAGGCGCGTTGAGCGAAGGAATTTCGGCGATGGCCAAGCCCGAGAGTCGTTAAGCGGCATCTCATATGCAATCCCGAACGATCAAGGTCTTTTCACTTGCACTTCTTGCTCCTGCAGGGCTCCTGCTCTTGGTGGGGCTGGCGGCTGCTTGGGTGCGGCGAGGCTTTCAGCGCAACCGAAGACAGCGCTGGGGCACGCCTGTTCGTCGTTACCTATATCCCTGCCACGCAGCCTTCCTCGCATCGATTATCAAATCGCTCCACCTCATAGATGTACTCGACGGTGACCCGATTCTCAGGGGGTAAGGTCCGCTGTGGGCGGCGGCGGCGCATGCACTAGAGGGCCGTTTAGTACAATCGACAGGTACCGGTCAGCAGCAGACCTTCGGCACCACGGGGCGGGGCCCGGGGCTATGACGCTCTGGCTCATGGCTTTCCCTGCAAGAGTGGTGGTTTGACCCAGTGAATCGCACCACGCATGATATCGCGCGTGGGATCACACGTCATTTCAAAGCGCAGGTCGATTGACGTCAATTCCCGCTCCACATAGGTGGCATGGTCGATCACGACCCAGCTGTGCGAGCGGAAACAGCCGATGCCGTTGCCGCTCAGTTCGAAGCCGCCGCGCGTCGGATTGAGCTGGGTCATGTCCTTCAGGCCCGCGTAGTAGCCCGGCACCATGCGGGCCAGCCCCTCGATGCTGACGAACATGACTTCGTAGCCGTCGCTACGAACGGTAAATGCTTCGCGCGCCGGGATTCGGTTCTCGTTCATGTGGATCACGGTGGTCAGCGGCAGCGCCTTGCTGAACGGCGTGACGTAAAAGCCGGTGTCGCTGCTTAAATAAATATAGTTGCCGGCGGGCGGGACGAAACTGGCCGGCAGCTGCCACAACTGCGCAGGCGGCGGGTTGACCGGACCGGCAATCACCGGCGTTTCGCCGGCGCGCCAGCGGATCTGGCCGCGCAGCGGATTGAGCCCGTTGCAGGTCTGCTCGAAGCGCATGTCGAGCGCCGTGACTTCGGTGCCGGAATACGTCACCGCATCGATAATCACCCATCCCGCCATGCCGAAGCACGGCGGGCTTTCCCCTTTGGCAGCCAGCCCGCCGGCCAGGGGGTTGTGCCGATAGTGGTATTTCAGGTCGGGGTAATAGCCGGGCTCGAGCCGCTTGAGCGCATCCATTGTCTGGAATTCCACCTGCCAGGCCTGATCGCCCTTAATGTCGAGAAGCATCCTGCCCTCGAAGCCGCTGAGCCACATGTTTGCTGTCGAGCGGGTATACAGGCGCTCGAGGATGCGGTTGTTCGCATCCTGAACGCCTGACAGATAGAGGTAGCTGCCGCTTGCCGGCACCGCCGCCGGATCGGCACGCCATGCTCCCGGCGGGATCGGCGAGGGACTGGCCGGCACCAGCGCCATGACATTGGCCAGCGTCCAGTGAACGTAGGCGCGCGTCGCGGCGGCGGAGATGCCGCAACGCTGCTCGAATCGCAGATCGAGTTCGGTCACGATATTGTTGACGATGGTCACCTTGTCGATGATCACCCAACCGGATACCTTGCCGCATCCGCGCGCCTCACCGCCCCAGTCGAGCACGCCGCCGGCGGGATTGTTGCTCACATGTGTGACGTGCTGAAAGTAGCCAGCCTGCAGCGCACTCAGCGTATTGGGAAGGGCGATGACGCCGCTCCAGCGTTCCACCGCCTTGACCTCGACACTGACGCCGATGCCGGCTGCCTTCACCGTCAGCAGGGCATTGGTGTCGGTGTACTTGTAGCTCAGACCCTGGCCGATCCAGTCGTCCGTGTCGCTTTCGGTGTAGACGTAGTTGCCGCTGGCGGGCAACTGGGCGCTGGCGGGGCGCCACAAGCCAGCAGGGATAGCATACGGTTCGGACGGGAGCGGCGGCGTTGGCGTTGGTGTCGGCGTGGGCGTGGGGGCGGGCGCGCCGCCGCCGCAGGAAGCGAGCAAGGTCCCAAACAGGATCGATACAGCGATACGACGCAAGGCAGCCTGCATGCATATTCCTAAAAAAATGTTCCCTGGGGAGCAAGTGAGGGTGAGAAAGAATGCAGGCGATTATATTGAACAAAGTGCAATGTGTCACGATGAATACCACTAGCTTTGGGGTGCGCTCATGTCCGCAAGGGCCTCTCGGTTAACGAATAGGCAAATGCGCTGCTGCCATTTGAATGGGCGGCGCCCGTCGTCGGAACCAGACATCGGCTAGGCGGAGATACTGAGTTCGTTCAGCATCCGGAAATTCCCCAATGCTCTTGCAATAACGATATGACGTTTTATGCGCAGCTTGATTCCATTAACGATGAGTTCTGCCTGGCCGACGTTGGGATGATCTACGTTTTCGTTTGCTTCGATTGCTACGACACGAAGTCAATCCTACAATCGGGCTAAGGCGCCGCACCGCAACCGTCGAGTACAATCGGCAGGGACCGGCCAAGAGCAGACGGTCGTACATCGAACAACCTCAATAGGCGAAAGAATAAGCTCGATGTCGATCGCCTCAAACCGGAGTCAGTGACCCGATGATCAAAGCAGCCCTATTTTTGATATTTTGTTTTGCGAGCATGCAAGCAGCTGCGTTCGCCGTCCCAGAAAATGCAAGTGAGGGCATCGAGTTCCAGCGCTCCTTGCTTGCTGCTATCGAACGCGCTGACCGTATCATCGTACGAGAGCATAGTGATCCAATGGACTTTGATGATGGCGGCGAGACCCTACCGGCCGCGCCGGAGAAAACGTACGTACGCAAGGAACTGAGTGGATTTCAAAAACTGCGTTTTGCATCGCTGGTCCGAGCTATGAGTCCGGTCACACAGGACGCTTTTCCCGCCTGCATTCCTGAGTATCACCACACCATCGGGTTCATCGACAAGGCGAGGCGTACTCGCACAGTGAAAATTTGCTTCCGTTGCGGTCAATTGGAGTTCGAGGGCGCGCGCACTTCGCCCCCGGCCAGCATATATACAACGCTGAGCATTTTTGTCCACGAGATCGGCATGGTGCCCAAGCGCGACTGGGAAAAGCTGGCGCGCACGACGGCTGCGGCCCACGCCCGTAGCCGCTAGAGCGCTTCTGCAGGGTTGTCTAGCGGCGGCCGGTGCCGGCCGACTCGGGCGGCTTGTCACAATAGATCGCTTTCCGGGGCCAGCCGCTGAGGTCACACGCCCTTCAAACGGTCGAGTACAATCGGCAGAGATCGGCTAGGAGCCGTCATTCGGAATTTGATC
>NZ_PXWF02000012.1 GCF_003011895.2 Massilia glaciei
CCTGCAAGCAAATAGTTCATGCATCCATCTTTAATCTGCGGTTCATATATTCCGAAAACGGTCACCATCTCGCCGGTCCAAAGCAAAACATCGATCTGGGGCTCGGGGACGTCCGGAAGGTTGTCGGGAATTGACATCTTCGAAAACTTGTCGTGCCAAGCCGTTCCCCACAATTCCGGCGCCGGCGTTCCACTCATCATCGACTGCACGTAACCCGTGTCTTGAGTGAATTCGAAAAAAATACGCGTGGCATCGGTCATCGCATCAACGTATTTCCCGTCAAAAAAATTGTCTCCTCGCGGACCGTTGGTAACCAGATAGCAATGCCAATCGCTAGCACTCATAGT
>NZ_PXWF02000120.1 GCF_003011895.2 Massilia glaciei
GCGGCCACTCTTAGCGCCGCTTGGGCCTTCCCAGACGGTCGGGCCTGGGTGACGCGCATCGGCGATTGCCGGGCTTACCACTATCACCAGGGCGGTCTGCGGCGGGTGGCCGAAGACCAAACCTATGCCAGTCTACCGGCGGAGGTGCGTCCCGCACACATGCCTTTGGATAACCCTTCCAATATGGTCGGCAATGGCACCATGGGTCGCGCTGACTTCTTCGCGCTGTCGCTGGTGCCGGGCGACATTCTGCTGCTGTGCTCGGACGGTTTGCATCATTTCGTCAACGACGCCGACATCGCCACACAATGCGCATTGGCGGGGGGAGATACCCTAGTGCGGGCTCTGATCGCGTTGGCGCTCGCGGCCGGCGGTGACGACGACATCGCGGTTCTGGTCCTGACCAGACGCGTCATGGCGTTGCCGTAGAACGCTCGCGCGCATTACTTTTAGTAAAAAATAATTACGACAGGCTATCAAGTCCATACAAAAGTATTGGTATCATTTAACCATGGCCATGATAAGGGAAAATGATGGCGCAAAAAAATATTCAACGGTGGAGTCGCAACTTACTCGCTTGGCATATTTGGGCGGCATATGGCGTGGGTTACCTGGCCCTAATGTTGGTCATATTTGCTTATCTCGTTCCAAAAGGAGCGCATTACTGGATCAAAGACGCGGTAGGAATTTGGACCACTATGTCAATAGTACTTTCCATTCAAACTGCGCTGTATTTTGAGAGACGCCTCTATGGCAAGGAGCGCTTCTGGGTATACGACTTTCAAATGCGCATGATCTCGTTGATCCCGTGGCTGTTAGTGGTAGGTTTTCCGCTCGGTACAGGCCTAATCCTAACCATACAAGCGTATCCGCAAACATTGCGATCGGGAAATTTTATTCCAGACGGCTATGATCCCGAAGCACGAAAGACCGCGGCACTCGATGCCCTGTATTCGTTTCGGGTGAATTCGTGGGCGCCGTATGGCGTCGATCTGCGTCTTGCCGACGACGCCGTTGTCGTTGGTAATACTGCGCGCATTTATGTTAAAAGTGAGCGCAACGGTTATTTGACCATGTTTTCGACCAGTCCGAATCATAGTGGAAGTCTCGTGATCGGCCTCGAAAATCAGCCCGTGGCAGCTTCCAAGGGAGCACACTTTGAGGCCCGAATGCCCATCTCGACGACGCACCAAGCGACGTCGAGGCTTCACATTCTGGCCGTGGTGACAAGTGTTCCCGTTGGCTGGGGCCCGATCGCCGAAACCGGCCCGGGCGATGAGAAGATGTCCGCTCCACCAAAGCGTATGTTGGTTATGCCCTTTCGCCACACCTCGGATGTTGCTTCTCACTTCTGGTGCGTGCGTTCGAATGACGACTCGAGCACTGGTTCCGCACCCGCGACAGTTGATTCATCTAGGCGCAGCGCGTGTGAAACGGCGGCGCGCGATTACGCTGTGTCGGATGTCGTCAGAATTGAGCGAGGCCGCTAGCTGCGGTCATTGTCGACGATCACCATGCCATGGTTGCCGACTCGCCGATGATGTGATATCTCCACAACTGTCACATGATCAAACGGTAGTGTGGCTAGTGGAAAAGCTTGTATTTTTAATAAAACCAGACTCACCAATTTCACGAAAAGGAAGCCATCATGTCTCATGTAAGCGCCACCAGCGATTGGCACACCGCCGAACAATATGTAAAACGTTGGCAGGCTATCCAGGACGAGGAGGCGCGCGAGGAGGCGCGCCAGTTGGCCGCCGTGCATGTGCACGGCGCCATGTTACGTGATGCGATGGGCATCGTATTCAATCGGTCCGATAAACACAGGTGCGATCGGATCGATCTGGCGAACACAATGGTCCTGTCCGTCATGTCGAAGCAACCTTTTACGCTCATGATCAAGTCCCACGATCCAAACATGGTGGGCGGGGCTTCCCTGCGTACCTGGTTGACGCGGCGCTTGATTTGGAAACTTTACGACTACATGCGCACTGACGGGGCACGTTTCCTGCGGGAACTGGATACGGATTTTGACCCGGAAGTGTTCGAATCCGACGCCCAAGGGCCGGAAGAGCAGTGCGCCAGCGACCAGATGGTCGACCGCGTCTGGGCCGCCATCGATTCCGAACTAACCATCAAAGAAAAAAACGTTATTATTCTGCATATGAAAGGCTTTAACAACTCCGATGGTGCGGCAATAATGGAGATTTCATTGGCATCTTATAAACGCTTTAAGCAGAGTGGCTTGCTGAAGCTAGAGCAGGCCTTAACACCGAAGCCGGTCCGGGAGCCGGCCGCCCCCATCAATCCTGGCAGCCCAGGCGTAGCGTGACCCGCTCGGCCGAACTGCCGACGATCAGGAAGGCGATGCCGTTGTCGTCGAACCAGCGCGCCAGGTCCGCATGCCCGGCCTGGCGCGCAAGTGCCAGCGGGACCTCGACCCGCACATAGCCGAGCCGCTGGCGCCCCGCTTCGCGGAAGCGGAATTCCGTCAAGCGGTCGCGTGTTTCGGCCGCGACCGAGCGCCAGTCGCCGTAGGCCAGCAGTTCGATCGAATTAGTCATGGTGAGTCTCCTTGGGATGTTCTGCGGTGGCGCGACTGGCTTGAAGATAGCGCATCACCAATTCCGCAGCGATATTTGGGCTGCCCTTGTCGTACTGTGAATCGATCGTGTCTCCGCGATAGTTTCGCTCTACCAGCGCGACCACTACCTTGTCCCAGCGCCCATCCGTTGCGCGGCCGCTCTTGACGAGGGCCGCGTACCATTTGTACGGCGACATGGAACAGTGTGCATTCTCGCTCCGAAGACTGGCTAATTGCCGTGTTGCAACCCGTGCCGGGAGCGCGCGCATGGCGCGGACCACATCCGCGCAGTGGCTGACGCGTTCCTGGTGGGTGAATTTATCGTGTTTGAACACCGGGGTCCCGGTTTTTCCCGCCAACCAGTCGATGCGACTGCAGGTGGCCCTGTTAAAGACCGCCAAACAAGCCGAGAAGGCCGTACCGTCTTTCTGCTGTCCCGCGCGCCTCGGGCTGTGCGTCAGTTGCAAGCCTACGAGAATGGCCACTGCGTCGGTTTGGCTCACCGCCAGCGTTTTAGGCGGCGCCGGATCGAGCTTGCCAGCGCCCGAACGCACGGCGCGCAGCAGATGCGGCGCATGTGCCGCCGTGTCGCCGTTGGCCGCAGCACCCAGCTTGAGCATCATGTTGCCGATGCCGACCGACGTGGCAATACTGTCGCCCTGCCCCCAAAATTCCTTGACAAGGTCGGCGATCCGCTCCCCGTTGCATGTGCTCCAGCCGTCATCAGAGCATAGTCGCAGCAGGTGCGCATTGACGGGCTGGCGCAAGGACATGGGCGTCCAGCGCAGAGTGGGCTTGCCACCGGTGACGCCGGCCACCGCTTCGAGCGTACGGAACAGGCGTGGACTGTTGGCCGTCATGACATCGGTGCCAAGGCCCAGCAACAGGCCGAACCTGCCGCTCGAATAGCCGAGATCACGGGCCGCCGCCTCCAGATAGGCGACGCGGCCGCAGTCACCAGCGAACTGGCGATCCTTACACAGCAGGAGGTCGATCAGTTTCGGAGTGTCCGACTCCATCAACACTTGGTTCAGCCAGTTGCGGTCCAACTCACGGCCTTCGGCCCGCAAGGCACGCAGCAGTGCCAGGGCCAGGACGGGCTTGACCATACTGCCCGGCATGGCCTCCGCGTGAATGGCGTGATTCGCTAGCCGGCGGCTCCGGGCGGCAATTTGCGGTGGCAACATCGGGCAGTTCGGCGCACGCGCCTCGCCACCATGGAACGCCGCAAAACACCGGCTGCGGCCCGAGGCGATCATTTCGATGTTGCCGCTCGCTAGATCGATCTGAATCAGTCCGGCCATGCGAAACGCCGCCCCTTCGAGCATCGACGCCCAGCGCGAAGGATCGATCCCGGCGCGCTCGCAATCGGCGTGGCTGCCCGCCATGCACGCGACGATGGCTTGTCCGTTGGCTTGGGCCAGCGGATCCAATCCGAGTTCCACATCATCGCCACGCGGCAACGGCCCGCGGGCCGTGGCCACCAGTACGTGTCCGCGCGCCTCGCCGACGAATGGCGGCGCGGCCAACCAGGGCTGAAGGTGCGTCAAAACTTCGTGCATGTCCGGCGGCGTTGCCGTTACCGCCGAGACAATGGCGGTACGGCCGAGCGCGTCTTTCTGGCAGGCGATCTGAACGCCTGATGCCGTCGGCCAATACGCTAGTGATTCCGCGTTTGCACCTACGAAAACGCAGCCAGGCAAACCGTTCCATGGGTTCATCCTTCCATCGTGCGCGCCCTTCATCACGATCTGCTGGCCTTGCCAGTGCGCCACCAACAAGGCGAGGCCACCAGTGGCGGCAATGGCGCCGAGCACGGCGCGATGTGTTGAGATGGTTACTTTCATGTCAGGCATCCTTGTTAAGTGAGAGTCCGATCAGGGCGGCGGAGACGATGAAAGAGGTTTTGCCGAACGCCATGATGGGGAAGGTAATTCCCGTCAAAACGACTGCGCCCATCGCGCCGAGACAGGTATAGAAAAGCTGGGTCAAGGTGATCGTGACAAAGATCGCGACCACCCAGTAGGCAAACAACTGGTGCGCGTCCGTGGGCTTGGCCGGCAGCATCGCGACCAGCCAGAGCGCCATCGCGCCGACCAGCGCGCCGCTGGCGACGGCGCCATGGGCACCGTAGAGCGCCAGGTAAAAATAGTCCGACTGAATCTGCTTGGCGATGCCGCAAGCGTCCGACGCCTCCAGACTGGCCAGGGTTCCGCACCACGGCACGCGTCCCAGTCCGTGGCCCGTCAACGCCGGCGTGCCGTGGCTGAACCAGCGCAATTCGGACAGAAACTGGAGTGTGCCGGTGAATTCGTGCCGCATAGCGAACAGGCGGGCCGCGAAGCGTGCCGACCAGTCGCCGCCGAATACCAGCAACAACTGGTTGACAGCGACCAGTCCGGCCAGACCGACGACTATGCCCAGCCCGGTGGCATATTTCCATTTGCGACACAACAGCGCCACGACGCTCCCGCACAGGGCTGCGCCGGACAGCCCGACCAGCAGCAACTGCCCCTTGTCGTCGGTACCGAGCAGGCCAGTCGCGATCGCGCCAACCGCGCTCAAACCGAGCACGGTGGCGCGCACCCAGTGGCCCGGCGCATCGCCCCAGCGGCAGATCAGCCAAGCGCCCATCAGGTACGCCGGCACCCTGAGCAACTCGGACGTCAGGGCCGGCGCGCTCCGGCCGAATAACTGCACCAACCCGGCGCTCCACAACAGATTGAGCGTGAGCAGCAACACTAGCGGCATGTGGCGGCGCCACACCCCTGCCTTCTCATGAGCGATACCGTCGATTCGGGCCATCAGGCGGGTCGCCCATGCGAACAAGCTCGGCTTGACCCCTGCCATCAAGCAGCAGGCTGCAAGTCCCAAGCAGATGGCGTCGAACTGGCCGTTGGCGAGGAAGCGGAACTTGAAGTGTCCACGCGCAGAATAGTCGAGCAAGGTCAGCCAGCCGATGCCCGCAAATAACAACAGCCCCGACGCCAAGCAAGGGTTTCCGGCCGTCTGGCGTGGCTGCCGGTGGATGCCGTGGCGCGCCGCCCAAGGTGTACTCAGCAGTGCGCCGCCGGCCAGCCAGAGCCAGCGGCGGCCGTCGGTCTCTGGATTCAAAGCATGCGCTGCAAGAGCCCATACCAGCAGGTTGGCGCACACGATCAGGCCGGGCGCCAGCGCGTAGCGGCCGAGGTTGAGGCTGATGAATAGCGCCAGTGCCAGCATGCCCCATGCGAATGCCGCGTGCGCGCTCAGCCACATCGCCTGTCGCGCCGCCGCGTCGTGCTGGCCGCCGAGGTCGGCCAAGTAGCGGCCGTTCAGGCCGGCGATCAGTTCCCGCAGCGCCAACGGTGTTGCCAGGTATGCCAGCAGCAGCCACACGAGGACCAGGCCGAGCGCCTCAATCAGCGGATATTTTACGAGCTGGTTCATGACATGCTTTCGACTGACTGGGAATGACGGGATATACGCGCGACCGGGCCGGGTAGGCTCACCTGCCCGCCGACAGGCTGAGCCTTAATACAGACCTGGCCCGTATATCTGTCAGCGAGCAGGAAGTACCCCCACCCAAAGGAGCCTGTCATGAACTATGAAAAAAAACCGCAGCAATTCTTCGGCGCCGGCGTCTTGCCGCCCCGTTCACAGGTCGCCATCGACATCGATATCCGCCCGCAGTCGCGCCCGCGCGCCGAGATCGTGCCAAAGGCCCTGACCAAGGCCCTATCCGACCTGATCTTCCACCAGGTGGGTCCACTGGCGGTCTACGCGCCCAAGACCCGGTTCCAGTTGCACCAGGTTCGTCTGTTGATGACTCCGGAAAACATGGCGCTGGTGGGCGATCTGGCGGCAATGCCGCGCACCATCCGCAACGATGT